>JBIILW010000145.1:0-5367 GCA_044338265.1 Bacteroidia bacterium
TGGTACAATATGTTATTTTTAACCATTGTGTTAACCATTACTATTGGAAATCTTTTTGCCATTAGGCAAAATAATATCAAACGTTTTTTAGCATTTTCATCTATTTCTCAAGTTGGATTTATTCTATTAGGAATATCATCGGGAACAACAATGGGAGTTACTGCCAGCGTTTACTTTTTAATCGTTTATATCTTCTCTAACTTGGGTGCATTTGGAGTTATTGCTTTGGTAGCTAAGCAAACAGAAAAAGAAAACATCAGCGACTTTAAAGGATTTTATAAAAACAATAAAACATTGAGTTGGATAATTACCATTGCTTTATTTTCATTGGCAGGAATTCCACCAACAGCAGGTTTCTTTGGAAAAATGTTTTTGGTAACAGCCGGAGCCAGTAAAGGAAATTATGTGCTAATCATCATTGCGGTTTTAAATATGGTGGTTTCATTGTACTATTATTTACGTGTGGTAAAAGCCATTTTTGTAGATGAAAACGAATCACCCATTGAAAAAATTGAAAGCAATTTATATTCAAAAATAGCATTATACATTTGCATGGCAGGCATTATATTCACTGGCTTTGCAAGCGTATTGTATGATTATATAAATTCATTAATGTAACGAAATGTAGAAACGAAATTTAAAGATAAAATCAAATAAAAGAACAAAAACATGGCACTAAATGCAACACATACTTTTGAAGATCTTGGCGAAATAAAATGTGCCATTGTAGAAAAAAACTGCTCGCAAGCCCGTGTTGATTTTTTAAAACAATTATTGGAATTAAATAAATTTACTGTGGTGGTAGTTCCAAGTCCGCCACCAAAAGCTGCACCAAAACCAGCAGTTGAAGAGGGCGAAACCGCTCCCGAAATGGCGGAACTCATTGCCCCAACAACTTTTACTGTTGGCGTAACGGATGTGTCGTTTAGCCCCATCAACGCAGTGTTTAACCGCGAACTAAAAATTGAATCAGGACAAGTAGTAACCAAAGAATATTGGTACCAAAGAGAAACAACTATTAAGACCGAAGAGTGGTATTGGAAAAGTTAATCATAAAAAAGCCACATTGAAGTGGCTTTTTTATAAGTACTTTGCTTAGTTTCCTTTAAAATTTGCTGGCCTGCGTTCCATAAAGGCAGTAGTACCTTCTATGAAATCTTCGCTTCCAAAAAAGTTACCAAATTCATTTACCTCAAATTCATTTCCGTCAGCACGTTTTTCATAATGTGCATTCACACAACGAACCACACTGGCAATGGCTAAAGGGGATTTAGTTTTTATTTTATTTAAAATTTCTTCGCATTTTTCTATTAATTGATCTGCAGGAACTACATGGTTAACTAAACCTAAACTTAAAGCCATTTGAGCATCCATAATATCGGCAGTCATTAAATATTCCAATGCTTTTCCTCGGCCAATTAATTGTGGCAAACGTTGTGTTCCGGCATATCCAGGAATAAGTCCTAAATTAACTTCTGGTTGTCCAAATTTAGCATTTTCAGCAGCTACACGCATATGGCAACTCATGGCTAATTCATTTCCACCACCAAGTGCAAAACCATTAACCGCAGCAATAACAGGCTTTGGACAATTTTCAATAGCACGTAAAACGATGTGTCCATCTGCACTTAATTTTGTTCCTTGCTCTACGTTAAAATCAGCAAATTCAGCAATGTCGGCTCCAGCGGCAAATGCTTTTTTACCGCTTCCTGTTAATATTACTCCTCTTACTTCCGCATGATCATAGATGCTTAAAATAGCATTTTTAATTTCGGAAAGTGTTTGAATATTTAAAGCGTTTAATTTTACTTCACGGTTAATTGTAATATAAAAAATATTGTTTTTTATTTCGGTTAATATGTTTTCGTACATGTTTTCAGCACTCATTTATTGTTTAATATAAATTGCGTGCAACAATAATACTTTTGATTAAATCATGTACATTTTTATTGAATTTTTTTACAATTAGACATGAATTTTATTGTTGATGCAATTTCAACATAAATTCTTTTAAAAATTAATGAACATTATTATTACATATTTATTTATAAAATGGTTTTAAAAAAAATATATTGCGGCTATAACAATTTGAAAATCATGGAAAAATTTGAACTAAATAATAAAAAAGTAATCAACTCATGGGCCATGTACGATTGGGCTAATTCAGTATTTTCATTGACTATAGCCACTGCTATTTTCCCAATTTATTTTAATAAAATGTGTAAAACCGCTTCTGTAGCACAAGGAGGTTTACAAGATGGAATTTACTATTTAAACTTTTTGGGAATGAAAGTGGTAGGAGCTGAATTGTATTCATTTGTGGTTTCTGCAGGTTTTTTAATAGTAGCTTTTTTAAGTCCTTTTTTGTCAGGAATTGCAGATTTTAAACACAATAAAAAATTCTTCTTGAAAGTATTTTGTTACATGGGTGCAGCAAGTTGCATTGGCATGTATTTTTTTACCGCTGATACCATTGGATTGGGCGTTGTATTGTTCATGTTAAGTTTAGTTGGTTTTGCAGGTAGTTTAGTTTTTTATAATGCTTTTTTACCTGAAATAGCCAGTGAAGATATGCTTGATAAGGTAAGTGCTAAAGGTTTTTCAATGGGATATATTGGTAGCGTTATTTTATTAATTATAAATTTAATGACGATCATGGTTCCTGAATTATTTTTCCCTGTTCAATCTAAAATAACGGAGTTAATGGCTGCTAATCCTTTATTAACTAATGAACTTGCAAGCGAAGAAGCAAAAGGATTTTATGCTGGAATTGCTACTCGTTTATCGTTTGTTTCTGTTGGAATTTGGTGGGCAGGATTTGCTCAAATTATGTTTAAAAATGTACCTGAAATTCATTCAGAAAAAAAATACGAAGGAAATTTATTAAGTAAAGGTTTTGAAGAATTGAAAAAAGTGTTGACACAAGTAAAACAACAACCTACTATGTTAAAATATTTGTTGGGTTTTTTCTTTGTAAGTATGGGCGTTCAAACAGTGATGTATGTTGCCAGTTTATTTGGTGAAGAAGAATTGCATTTGGGAACTGCAGTTTTAATTGGAACTATTTTGGTGATTCAATTAATAGCCATTATAGGTGCTTGGGCTTTTTCAAGAATTTCGGCTGCCATTGGCAATATTTATACTTTAATTATTACCATTTCTGTTTGGATTGTTATTTGTTTTTTAGCTTATTCAATCAGAGATACTCCTGAATTTTATAATATTGGTGGCATGGAAATAAAAAAAGTAATCATTCACTTTATGGGTTTAGGTGCCTTGGTTGGAATAGTAATGGGCGGAATTCAATCCATGTTTAGAAGCACTTACGCAAAATTAATTCCAGAAAATACAAAAGATACTGCATCATTCTTTAGTTTTTACGATGTTTGTGAAAAATTTGCCATTGTGTTGGGAACATTTAGTTATGGTTTAATAAATGGAAAGACACATAGTATGCGATTATCAGTAGTAGCTTTAGCCATTTATTTTTTAATAGGTTTACTATTTATTGTTCAAATTAAAAACTTTAAAAGTTATTCAGCAGAAAAGGCAACATTATAAAAATATATTTTAAATGAAAGTAGATTTATTTATTCCTTGTTTTATTGATCAATTTAATCCACAAACAGGATTTAATATGGTGAAAGTGCTTGAAAAAGCAGGCTGTCAGGTTAATTATAATATTGAGCAAACTTGTTGTGGCTTGTCGGCTTTTAACGCAGGCCAATGGGATGAAGCTAGGCAAGTAAGTGAAAAACTTTTGAATGAAATTACGCCAGATAGAAACTTGGTTTGTGGTGGAACTGCTTGTACCGGAATGATTAGAAATTCCTATGATTTATTGTTTCAAAATTCTTCATATCATAATAAATTTAGGCAATTACAAAAACGTACATTTGAGTTAAGTGAATTTTTAGTTGATGTATTAAACATTGAAAACTTAGGTGCTAAATTCAATGGCAAAGCTATTTTTATGGATACTTGCACAGGTTTAAATGGATGTAATGTAAAAGCACAACCACGCAAACTCTTAGAACAAGTAGAAGGATTAGAATTAGTAGAAATTAATAGTCAAGATGAATGTTGTGGATTTGGTGGTAGTTTTGCGGTTACTAATCCTGAACTTTCTATTCATATGGGAAATAAAAAACTAGATTCATTTAAAGAAACTGGCGTTCAAAATATTATTTCTACCGATTACAGTTGCCTTATTCACCTCAAAAGTATAGCAGAAACAAAAGGATATAACTTTACTTTTTTGCATATTGCCGATGTATTGGCAAGTGGTATTTAATTTAATCATTTAATTGAATGGTATAAGTATTCTATGATTCTCATTAAGCATTCAGTAATAAATCAACTTTATTTTTTAACGTTATCATAATTAATTCATTTAATATACAGCAAAAGGATTTTAATTAATGATGCTTGTAAAGGAGAAAAAAGTTATGTATTTATAAAAAACATTTTGTAACAAATGTTTTTAACTCATTGAAAAAACTACAACAAATAAACCGATATTGTTTAAAAATAACCTTTTGGTAGATGGTTGCTAATTAATAAATTTGCTGCTATCAAAACAAAATTAGATTTTGCAAAATAATTTAAATGCAACACGATAAACATACTTATTACTTCGAAAAATACCTGCGCAAAGAAATGTCGCGCGAGGAGAAAGAAGCGTTTGAACTAAAATTAAACAATGAAATTGATTTTAAGTCCAACTTCACTGAGTATGCATTGAATCACGAAAAAATAAAAAAAGCTGAATTAGCAGAATATTACGATAAAGAAATTATTCCAAATAAACCTAAAAACTACGCTTGGGTTTGGGTTTTATTTTCAGTATTAAGCTTGGTTTTAATCATAGATTACTACGCAAACCAAAAGTACAATAAAGAACAAAAGGCAAATCAAACTTATAAAGAAGCGTTTGTGAGTAGGTTTAAAAGTGCATTTGTAGAGCCATTTAAAAAAATATCTTTTAAAGATAAAAGCAAGCATATTAATAACCAACAAACTACCATTAGCGCTGACGAAAATGAGGGAGAGGTGTATGATGAAATTATGGACTCTACTAATACAGAATTAATAGATTCTAGTTTAATTGAGGAAAAAATAATTAAACAATTTCAACAGTTAATGAATGACAAAAAAGAATATTTAAAAAATAAAGATATATTTTTAAATGATAGCTTGATGTCGGTGATTGAATTAGAAAAATTCAAAGAAAAATATAGACTGATTAAAAGTTCTACAGATAGTATTTTAGATGACAGTATAGTTACTAAATTAGCTTTTCAATCATTGGTAAAACAAAATGGTAACATGAAGCCTATTTTTGTAGAATTTTGGCAATCGTTGATT
>JBIILW010000146.1:0-5350 GCA_044338265.1 Bacteroidia bacterium
TGTCAACTGCTATGCAGCCAGTAGTACTGGCAATGGTTGCTCTGATTCGTTTTTGATTGATTCCATAACCCAATTGTACCAAAGAATTTCTGTTTAATCGAATATAAGGAATTCCTCGGGAAACGGCTTCTTCTACAATGCAGCCTGTGCTAGGTCCTAATCTTTCTTCTTCTCTAATTTCCCTG
Organism: Bacteroidia bacterium; assembly: GCA_044338265.1. GTDB lineage: Bacteria > Bacteroidota > Bacteroidia > UKL13-3 > UKL13-3 > JAAFJM01. The sequence goes on from JBIILW010000146.1 coordinate 186, forward strand.
AGTTCTTGTATATCGTTTCCTAAGTCATAGTCGGTTCCGGCAATTAATGCTTCCGCAATTCTAACGGCAGATCTTGCCGCAAAAACACCTGCTTTTTCTTCCATGTAGCTAAATACTACATTGTAAACGCCTTCTTTACTGGTTGATCGGGTGCGGCCAAAGCCAGTTTCCATGCCTGCCAATGTTTGAATTTCGAGTGCAATATGTTCTATTACATGACCCATCCAAGTTCCATCTTTTACACGCATAAAAAAACCACCAGCAACGGATTCTGAACACCTGTGTGAAAACATGCTTGGAAACATTTTTTCTAAGCGTTCTGAAAAACCATCAATTTTATTGGTTGGACTTTGTTCTAATTCTTCTAAATCCAAACGCATTTGTATTAATTTATGTCTGCGCACACTCCAATAATTTGGTCCGCGCATGGTTTTTATATCAAGAATTTTCATTTGACTGTTTGTATTTTTTTGTAATTATAGTTATAGTTTTTATAAATTTTACAAAAACTATTAAATGTTTGAAAATAAATTTATATGCAAAGTTTAAATCTTAAAAATGAATGATAATTTGCAATAAATGAATGAAATTTTGCTAAACTTGCGGTTCGAAAAAATCAATACTATGGAAATTACAAAACCCGACTTATCGTTATTTAATTCTTACATTGCTACTTATGTAAATTTGGTAAAATCGGAAGATTTATACTCTGAATTATACAAAGAAAGTATGGAAACCATAGAGCTTTTTACTAGCTTAGATGAGGAAACTTTATTGTTTAAATATGAAGCCAATAAATGGACTGTAAAAGAAATTTTCCAACACATTATTGATTGCGAAAGAGTTTTCCAATATAGAATTTTATCAATTGCGCGTAATCCTGAAGTTCCTTTGGCAGGCTTTGACCACAATATATTTGTAGAAACGAGCATGGCCGACAAAAGAGATATTTACGATATGGTGCGTGAGTTTTCTATGGTGAGAGGTTCCACAGTTGAAATACTAAAATCGTTAGCAAATGCTGCTTGGGATAAAATGGGCATTGCCAATAATAATCCTGCAAGTGTAAGAAGCATTGCTTACATGTTATTAGGACACGAAATTCACCACAGAACAGTTATAGAAAAGAAATATTTGTTGTAAAGAATAGTTTAAATCCTCACCATTTCCGGTTTTTCAAAAATCACATCTGGTTTGGTCGTTCCGTTGTATTGGAAAATTAAATGGTGATTTCCTTCAACTATTGTTTCAATTTGTTGCCAAATTTCAAAATCAAAATTGATTTGAATAATAATGAACCTGAATTTATGATGATTTAAGCGTAAACGTTCAATCATACTAGTTCTTTCGGCTCTTTCTATTTCTTCTATAAATAAAGTTTTAGGTTTAATATTTGGATGCAAATAATAATCAATTGCTATTAAATCAAGCAATATTTTATCGTTTGGAAAAGCAGTTTTTGCATATTCATGGATGATTTCATAAACTGTTACCAACGCATGTTTATGGAAGTTACTTTTGCTAGCAAAATGATTACCTAATCCTAATAAAAAGTCGAAAATACTGTAGTTATTCGATACATATTTTAAGGTATGAAATGCACGTTTTTTGTTCCAATAAATTTCTAATGCTTCTTCTAAAACAGTAATTTTTAAAAGTTCTTCTTCGCTTAAATATTTACTTTTTATAATTTGATAGGGTGGTAATGGATCATATACATAATCGTGCTCCAAATATTTATGACGCATGGGAGTTCCTTTTAAAAACTTTAAAAAGCCTAATTGTAACTCCGGTGGATGAAGTTTAAAAACTTCCTCAATGCTGTATTTTATATCGTTCCAATAATCTAAAGGCAAACCTACGATCAGGTCTAAATGCATTTCTATTTTATTGTCTAAAGTTTTGATAACCGCACTGGTTTTATCAAAATTTTGTTTCCTACTTACTTGTAAATTCGCTTGTTGGTTTACGGTTTGAATACCAATTTCAAAACGGAATAAACCTTTAGGAACATGTTCTTGAATAAATTTAACAATATCAGGATGGACTATATCGGCAGTAATTTCAAATTGAAAAACATTGTTTGGTTTGTGATTGGCCAATATGAATTTAAAAATATCGATGGTAAAATCTTTTTTTACATTGAAAGTTCTATCTAAAAACTTTACCACACGTCCATGTTCCATCAAATATAGCAAGTTTGTTTTGATGTCGTCTATTGGAAGTGTTCGCACTTTATTGTCTAAACTTGCCAAACAAAACTCACATTTATAAGGGCAACCACGGCTGGTTTCTACATAACAAACTTTGTTGTAAAGGTCTTCGGGTTTGTCGTTTATATAAGGATTAAAGTTGGTGTAATTAGTTAAATCAAACATGGGAGCAGGCAAGTTTTCTTTCACTTTTCCGTCTTTTTTAAACACTAAATTTGGAACATTTTCTATGTTTGGATAATTATTGATAAACTCTTTAAAAGGAGTTTCGCCTTCGCCAGTAATGATATAATCTACTTCATCTAATCCAATAACATCGTTGTATTCATAACTAACTTCTGGTCCGCCTAACAGTATTTTTATGTCTTTATTAATTGCTTTGATTAAACGTGCCACTTCTAGTGTTTGCTGAATATTCCATATATAGCAACTGAAAGCAATGATTTCAAAATCTTTGCAGAAATCAGCAATTCCTGCTTTGTCTTCTTTAATGGTAAATTCTATCCATTCCAAGCCTTGTTTATCTTTATTTAACTCAAACAAAAGTCTGATGGCAAGATTGATATGAATATATTTGGCGTTAAGCGTAGTTAATAATATGCGCATTGATGATTAGTTACAATTGGCAAATATAGTTTTATTGAGTCAAATGATTGCAGTGAGTTTTGTTGCTCCTTTTAAGGTTTAAAATGTAAAAGTTAAAGTCGAAAATAGATATTCATTATTCAATTTACTTAATTAATTATACATTATTCATTCAATATTATTCGAATTTTTTACGATTAATCTCATAGTCGTCAACTTAAGGAAACTCTGAAAGAGTTTAATATTAATAGCCACCAGTGAAACTGGTGGTAATAAGCCAAATTAATTTCACGAAAGCCTCCGAAATCTCAGCGCAAAGCTTTGCGCTGAAATTTCGGAGGCTTTCGTGCTTGGTTTGTATTGTTTTTTCAACGGGTTAAAACCCGTTGTTACAATAGTGCCGTTCCTACGGAACTTTAACGTTTCAATCTGATAGTTTGAATATAAAATTAACTATTTTCTCCTTGAAAAATCAAATTAAGTTGACGCACTTACGATTAATCTGAATATTATTTCGAATTTATTTATTCGAATTTCGAATTTTCAAATGTTATCTTCCACCAAAAATAGTACTTCCAACCCTAATTAAATTGCTGCCATTGGCAATGGCAATTTGATAATCGCTGCTCATTCCCATCGATAATTGATGGAAAGATTCCTGTGAAGAAAAATAAGTAGATTTTACGTTATCAAATAGTTTTTTTAAGCCTGCAAATTCATTTGCAATTTGCTCCTCATTATCAGTAAATGTTGCCATTCCCATTAAACCAACTATTTCAATATTGGGAAATTCATGCTTATTATATTTTACAAGAAGGTTAAATAATTCTGATACTTCAAAACCAAATTTTGTTTCTTCATCGGCAATGCTAATTTGCAAAAGCACCTGTTGAATTTTATTGATTTTAGCGGCTTGTTTATTGATTTCAAGTAAAATATTTTCACTGTCAACCGAATGAATCAATGCTACAAATGGAACAATATATTTCACTTTATTGCTTTGCAAATGACCAATCATGTGCCATTCTATGTCTTGTGGCATTTGTTCAAACTTGCTTACAAGCTCCTGAACTTTATTTTCACCAAATATTTTTTGTCCTGAATTGTAAGCTACCATAAGGGTTTCCACCGGTTTTGTTTTGCTTACCGCAATTAATTTAATATTTTGGCTTAGTTGTTGTTTTATTTTTTCAATATTTGCAGCTATACTCATGATGATAAATTCAATTTACAAATATGCATTAATTGCATTAGTTATTACAACAATTGCTTGCCAAACGGATAATTCTTTAAAACCAAATCCGTTTTTTGATAGAACTAAAATGGCAAACATTTTAACCGACATTCAAATTGCGGAGGCGGGTGTGAACCAACAAGGATTTTTAATTGATAGTCTAAACAAATCAATGTTATGGCATTATGAATATGTTTACAAGAAAAATAATATAACCGAAAAACAATTCAACGATAATTATAACTACTATTTAGAAGAACCCGCGCTGCTCGACAGTGTTTATAACGATGTGATAAAAAATATCACTCAACTGAGGTTAGAGAAAAAGTAATGTTTTAGATTTTTTATTGCTTGTAAGTAGTTAAAAAGCCGTTCATTTTTTCAAATGCTTTTGCCCTGTGACTAATTTTATTTTTTTCTTGTAAATCCATTTCAGCCAATGAAATGTTAAAACCATTTGGAATAAATATTGGGTCATAACCAAATCCGAATTTACCGGTTTTGGTATCGGTAATTTTACCTAATAATTCACCTTCAAACAAATATTCTTTTCCGTCAATTATTAAAGCAATTACAGTTACAAAACGTGCATTTTTATTGTCAAAATCAGCAAGATTTTTAAGCAATAAATTCATGTTATCGTTGGCATTTTTTTGCTCACCAGCATAACGCGCACTATATACTCCCGGCTCGTTATTTAAAGCTTCCACCAATAAGCCAGTATCATCGGCAAAACAGTTGCTTTTAGTTTTATTATAAATGGTTCTGGCCTTTATAAATGCATTTGCTTCTAGCGTTTCCCCATCTTCTATTATTTCATCGTGATAGCCAATTGCATTGAGTGATTTAACAATAAAATTTGTGCCAATTAACGCACTAATTTCTGTTACTTTATTTTCATTGTGACTTGCAAAAATTATTTCCATTATCCAATCATTTTTTTAATTCCAAAGCTCCAAAGTTGCATTTTTAAATCTTTGTTAGTTTCATAATTTATTAAATGTTCCGCTTTTAATATTTGTGTACTTCGTACAATGGCAAACTGATGCGAAGGAAAATTCCAACCTTCTTTTTTAAGCCATTCATCGCAGCCCCAAATGATCATTTTAAGCGGCTTCAAACTTAATATTACA
>JBIILW010000147.1:0-5339 GCA_044338265.1 Bacteroidia bacterium
ACAATGCACCACAAGCATTTTCATTAGTTGGAAGTGGCTTTGTGCTAACAGCTACTTTACCCGTAAAATGGATGAATTTTGAAGGTAAGAATCTGGGCGATAATGTTCATTTAAACTGGAAAACAGTGAATGAAATTAACAACGCTGGATTCGATATTGAACGTTCAACTAACAATCAAAACTTCGGAAAAATAGGATATGTTAAGGGCTATGGAAACACAGTTGTAATTCAAAAATATGATTTTATAGATGAGTTAAATAATTTTACAAATATTGATCCAATCAGTGATAAATTATATTACCGATTGAAGCAAACAGACTATGATGGAAACTATCATTATTCTAAAACCATTTCGGTAGATGCGCCAAGTATGTTTGGTGTAGAAGTAAATCCAAATCCATTTAGTGAAAATTTTAAATTAATTATTAACGCTAACAATACAAATCAATTAGTGAATGTGGTAGTATGTGATATGTTGGGAAGAATTATTATAGATAAAAGTTTTACAACTAATTCCAAGCAATTCGACTACGAAATTAGCGAATTGAAAACCTCAAACAATGGGCTTTATTTTGCTAAAATTACTATTGGTAATAAAACAATCACCAAGAAATTGTTAAAAGGCTAGCCAATCATATTCCACCATTGAGCTATTATTTTGAATAAAAATTCGAAGAAGGAAAGTCCAGCAAAAACAGTGCTTGCCCAAAAACCATTGCTAATTATTACACTTAAAATAAACATTCGCCAATCGTGGGCTGTTAATCCATTGTATTCAAAATTTCCTTTGCGCCTAAAGGCTACCGCCACAAACGGATTGAAGTAAATGGATAAGAAAACAAATAAAAACAAATGACTTTTTCGAAGTAATTTTACTAAAAAAAATTTAAATCCTACACTGTCATTGCTTGTTATAATGGCATTCATTTTTTCTTTCGAAAATTCAATTCCTAAAAAATCACGTTTTAAATAATCGTAAATGAGGAAGTAAAACCAGCAAAACAAAAACGATAAAACCACCATAACGCTAAAACCATAAATAACTCCTAATTGGTATAAAGCAAATGGGTACAACACAAAATCGAAACTATAATTAATGATAGTAAACGTGGTAGCGCCTGTTAAAAACAATAATATTCGGTGAATGAAAGTTTTCATTTAGTTAAATGCAATGCTATATGTTTTGAGGTAAAAAGCTGGATTTAATTGTTGCTTAAAATACCGCAAAGATGCTACTCCCCTGTCTTCTTGGAAATTAAAATATTTATAATTTTGTTCCACTAATTTAGTTGCTAATTCATTTAATAAGTATATTCCTAATCCATTAAGTGTTTTAAAAAAATGTCCAACAATCCATTCATTATTCAGCTCTTCATAAATCATTAAACCGCTTAATTTTTGGTTGACATATAACTTCAATATTTTCAAATTGAATGATTCGTTCATGTCCAAACATTTTTGAAAAGCTATCCATTCCTTTTGCAAATTGGCATTATTCAAATTGCTTTTATCTGATTTTATTTGCATGCAATCTTCACAAAAAACCCTCAATTCATCTAAATCATCAATGCCATTTAAATTGAATATTTCGGCCGATAAACCTTCATTTTCTTTGATGGCTTTGTTAATTGAATTGCGTTGTTTTTTATATTTGCTGCCTTGCAATGAAGCAATGTCATTTAAGTTATAAATATATTCAAAATCGTCCAAGTCTTCTTTTAATTTTATAGTTGGAATATTTGAGTTTTCAGTAATGTTAGGACAATTAATTTTCAAGTTAATTACCCCTAATTTTTTCATTTCGCTTTTACATATTTCAATTAATTCTTTTGTTAAATTTGAGGTTAACAAATGTCCAAATGCCACGCCAAATGGAGGATCCAACAAAACTAAAAGAAGTGAATTTTCGAATGTAAAATAATGAACTTTTGAAGTATCATTCCAAAAACAAATAGTTGAAAGTAAAAAGTCTGAAGTTGGAATGATTGACAAATTACTTAATTGCGCAGCATAATGATTGTTATTCAAAACTGTTTCATTTTGTTGAAATAAGGTATTGTCTTTTATAAAATTCAAATTATATATTTTATGGGTTCACGCAAATTGTTCAATAATCTTGCCGACAAATTTTACAAGTAAAATAGTCAGCTTTTATTGCCAATATTAATAACAAAAAAGACTGTTTCTTGTTTGAAACAGTCTTTTAAATACTTAATTACTATTATTTTAAAAATTAAATGCCAAACCTGTTTGCATAGTTCTAGTATCGGTTACTTTTGCAGCATCAAACATGGGCACAAGGCCAAAATTAGCAAAAATACTTGTGTGATTATATCCAATTCTTACGGTGGCATCTGCTCTAAACTTGTTTACAAAAAAATCTGAGCTATAACGTTTTTCATATTCAACTCCATTTTTACTGTATTCAGTATAAATTGAATTGCCAACTGTATAATTTATTATAACACCCGTTGCTATATAAAAACAATTGTCCTTTTTATTATATTTACTATTATATTTAATTATCAAAGGCATTGTTAAGTTAAATTGGCTCAATCTGCTAGTTGATAATGTAGCATCTGTAGCTTTAAACTCTAATAATATTGTATTTTCTCCATTAATTAATGTGTCTTTATTTTTAAAACCATAATGGTCAAAACTAAATCCAAATCCTGAGGTAAGTGCCAAATAACCTTTTATAATTGGCAAGTCAAAATCACCAAAATTGATTGCAAAACGCCATGAACTTCCTAGGTCAGTTTCTAAGTATTTATTGGCAGGATCTAAAGTGGTATTCATATTCGGAGTAACAAATGTGCCAACACCAAATTCAAATCCACCAAATGCCTCGGTCATATCGTTACTATGTTTTTTATGTTTTATTGAAATTTCGCTTTTAACTTGTACTGAATCTTCACCAATATTCATTCCCATGTTTATTTCATCGTTATTTACTTTTTCAATTTTTGATGCGCCACTCACGTTTTTATCTACATTTTTCGGATTGCCTGCAAATTCAATTTTTGAAACGCCACTTGCCTCAGCCTTTAAATTATTTTTTACAGTTGCGGCTATTTTTGAGGCACCATTAGCCTCAGCATCTAAATTTTCAAATGCCATTCCTATTGCATTTACTTTTGATGCACCTGTAACCTCTATTTTTCCTTCAGCGGCTTTCCCATTTAAAGTTAATTTACTGGCTCCATTTATTTCAACTTTTAGTTTTTCAACTTCTAAATTTAATTCAGATTTAGTAGCACCATCGGCATAAATTGTAAAATTTGATGTTTTAAAAATACTGTCATTTCCCATTTTAATTTTAGCATTTCCCTCTAATTTTAATTCTTGTAAACTATTAGAATAAACAGTTATGTTAACTGGAATGGCATCATTAAACTCAGACAAATTGAAAGAAAGCGTACTGTTATTTATTTTTAATCCTTTATTTAAATAAGTAGAAGAAAATTTCTTTAAATCTGTATCATTGAAAGATAAAAAATTAGAATCGCTTTTAATTAATTTGATTTCAAAATTAGCGGGAATGATCATTTTATTGAAATCAGGAATTGAAATTTTATTTTGAGCAATAGCCACCATGCTAAAAAATGCTATTGATAAGGCGAGTATTATTTTTTTCATAAAATATATTTGTTATTTTTTTTAGCTTAATACGTCATCTAAACTATTTTGTTACATTTAAGCAAAAAGTATTTAATAATTACTGATTATTAAATACTTAAAAAATCTAAAATCATAAATCAAAGTTCATAAATTGCATTGTGGCTATTTATAGTTAAAATGTTGAAAACACACTTCTTTTAAATACTAAATTGCAGCCGTGGATTATTTAAGTTTATTAAACCCTAGTCAGCGAGCTGCTGTAGAAAATACTAAAGGACCTGTTATGATAGTAGCTGGAGCAGGCTCGGGAAAAACGCGTGTTTTAACTTATCGCATAGCGCATATTTTAAAACAAGGAACCGATGCATTCAATATTTTAGCTTTAACATTTACCAATAAAGCCAGTAAGGAGATGCGTGAACGTATTTATTCTGTAGTAGGTTCGGAGGCCAAAAACCTTTTTATGGGAACTTTTCACAGTATTTTTGCGCGAATATTAAGAGTAGAAAGTGAACGAATTGGTTACCCTCGAAATTTTACCATTTACGATACTGATGATGCTAAAAGTTTAATTAAAACAATTGTAAAAGAATTAGGATTAGACGAAAAATTATATAAACCTGCTGGTGTATTAGGCAGAATTTCGGCTGCTAAAAATGCTTTGGTCAATGCGCGTGAGTATATTTCCAATGATGAAAATAATGCTTTTGATGAAAGCAGCGGGAGGCCCCTATTCGGAAAAATTTTTCAAACCTATCAAGACCGTTGCTTCAAAGCTAGCGCAATGGATTTTGATGATTTATTATTAAAAACATTTGAGCTTTTTAGGTTTCATCCCGATGTATTGCATAAATATCAACATCAGTTTAAGTATATCATGGTGGATGAGTTCCAGGATACTAATCAGGCACAATATGCCATTATTAAAAAACTAGCAGCTGTTCATCAAAACATTGCTGTAGTGGGCGATGATGCCCAAAGTATTTATGCATTTAGAGGTGCAACCATTGCCAATATATTAGGTTTTCAACGTGATTTTAGTGACACACAAGTTTTTAAATTAGAACAAAATTACCGCAGTTCACAAACAATTGTAGAAGCAGCGGGTGGTTTAATAAAATTGAATAAAGACCAAATTCCTAAAAAGGTATTTACCACAAATGACATTGGTGAAAAAATAAAAGTTTTAAAAGCATTAACCGATAACGAAGAAGGTCGCATGGTAGCTAGTTCCATTTTTCAAGAAAAAATGAACTCGCATATTATGAATAAAGATTTTGCTATTTTGTATAGAACCAATGCACAAAGTAGATCATTAGAAGAGGCATTGCGTAAGCTGAATATTCCATACAGAATTTATGGCGGATTGAGTTTTTATCATAGAAAAGAAATAAAAGATATTTTAGGCTATTTGCGTTTGGTGTTAAATCCAAATGATGAAGAAGCATTGAAACGAATTATCAATTTCCCTGCTCGTGGAATTGGTAAAACAACTTTAGATAAATTAACAGTTGTATCATCGGAACAAGGAATTAGTTTATTTGAAACATTAGAAAGAGCAAGAGAATTTGGATTTAAAGGGGCTGAAGTTTTAACTGATTTTGCCATGATGATTCGTAGTTTTCAAACCATGCTTCAAAAACCAGCTTACGATGTTGCCATGCATATATCAAAACAAACTGGATTACTAAAAGCATTATATGAAGATAAAACTGTA
>JBIILW010000148.1:0-5334 GCA_044338265.1 Bacteroidia bacterium
CTTTAAAATTGTTCCAGGAGTTGGTGAAGCAGCTATTCCAACCATAAAACCTTACATAGAATATGCTTGGAATATGAAACAATTATCTGATGGTCCATACGATATTAGATCGGTTACTACATGTTCAGCTCCTGGTCATCCAAATGCTACCAAAGAATCGAGTGTTAGAACTGGTATTGCTGATAGGGTAAACCCAAGTCCATTTGGTAATCCTTCGCCAGCAGATGGTATTTTATCTCCAAATGATGAAATTCAAATCCAATTCAATGAACCAATTGACAATGCATCTTTAAGCTATCAAAATTTTGATATTAGGGGTGTTTTAAATGGAAGTACTCAACAGAATACTGCAAGTTTATTTTTTGATGGGGACAATGATTATGTTGAAATTCCAGTTGGATTAAATTTAACTAAAAAAACATTCTCGTTGGAATTTTGGGCAAAAAGAAAAGGACTAGGAGAACAAGTAGTTTTTTCTCAAGGTATAGATGCAGTTCAATATCTTTCTGTTGGGTTCAATGCTAATAATAAATTTAATTTTAGAATTGGAACAGAAATGGTTCAGTGTACTTTGCCATCAGTTGATTCATTGTCATTTCATCATTTTACTGTTTCTTATAATTATGAATCAAGTTTATGCGAACTATTTATTGATGGAATAGTTGCCAATACTGGAAACATGGCTATTTATAATAATTATGAAGGAGGTGGAAAAACATTCATTGGAAAATTATCGCAAAATAATGGTACTTTTTACAGTGGTAACCTCAGAGATTTTAGACTTTGGACTAAAACAAGGTCATCATCAGACATACTAAGTTCTATCAATAAAAGTTTAAGAGGAACAGAAGGTGGCATATTAGCCAATTGGAGAATGGATGAGGCAAATGGATTAATAGTAAAAGATTATATCCGTTTAAGAAATGCCGCAATTGTAAATGCATTGTGGCAGGTTTCACCAAAAGGAAAAGCTTATCAAATTAATGCGGAACCTTTGGTAGTTAGCGCACCTGATATTGCTTTTACCCCTGAATCAGATTTTACCATTGAATTTTGGTTTAAAGCGGCTAATACTAATACGAATGTTTGTTTGTTTTCAAATGGTTTAGGAGATTCAACGGATATAAATCCTACTATTAAATGGAGTATTGAAAAAGATGCTACGGGTAAAATTTTTATAAAACACATGGGATATAGTTTTGAAGCTGTTTCTACTAATTACTTTGATGGAAATTGGCATCATTTTGCAATGGTCATGCAACGTGCCACTAGTTTAACCGCTTATATTGATGGTAATTTACAAAATAGTGTACTACCAGGAAACTTTAAAGAATTTGGCGGAAATAAATTTGTGTTAGGAGGAAGACTTTCTCAAATAGCTGGAGATGTGATTGACAGAAAATTGAATGGTTATGTTGACGAAGTGAGAATCTGGAAATCAGCTAGGGTTCAATCGCAAATAAATTTAGACCGTTCCAATAGATTATCGGGAACGGAATTAGGTTTGGTATTTTATTTACCATTTGAAACTTATACTTTAAACTTAGGTGTACCAATACTAACTCCAAGTATAGTTGACCAATTAAGTTTTTCAAGAACTATAACAGGTGCCACCAGTTTGGGAAGTGGATTAAATGATGAAACACCAACAATTAAAGTTCAAAGACCGGTGCAAGCTATTAATTTTGTGTATTCAGTAAATCAGGATAAAATTATTTTAACACCTACTACACTTCCAGAATTAATAGAAAATGTTACATTAGATGTGACCACTAAAGATGTATATGATTTAAATGGAAATATCATGCAATCTCCAAAAACATGGATTGCCTACGTAGATAAAAATCAAGTAAAATGGTATGACCAAGAATTTAGTTTTACTAAGAAAACGGGTGAAACATTGACTTTTTCTGCTAATATAGTAAACTCAGGTGGAGCTGTTAAACAATTTAGTATTGACAATATTCCAGCTTGGTTAAGTGTTAGTCCTGCTAGTGGGGTTGTTAATCCTAATAGTACTAAAACGCTTCAATTTACAATTAACCCAAATGTTAATATTGGTAGTTATGAAAATGAAATTCAGTTAAAAACTGACTTTGGTTTTCCTGATGGTTTACTAGTAAAATTAAAAGTATATGCTGAGCCACCATCTTCATGGGCGGTTAATCCATCTAATTTCAGTAATAGCATGAGTATCATTGGTCAAATTAGAATCAACAACGTAATTTCTACCAATGCTGATGACAAATTAGCTGCATTTGTAAATGGTGAGTGCAGAGGAATAGCAGGTTTACAATATTTCCCACAAATAGATAGATACTTTGCATTTTTATCAGTGTATAGCAATGTGACTGATGGCGAAAACATAGAGTTCAAAATTTGGAATGCTGGTGCGGGTAAAATACATTCAGATGTAACACCTAATATTTCTTTTGTAAGTAATGGACAAATAGGTAGCATAAGTAGTCCTCAAATATTTAACGCTAGCGATAAGTTAACTAAATATATTCCATTAGCAATTGGTTGGAATTGGATTTCATTTAATTTAACCATGAAAGATTCTGCTAATTTAAATTCTTTATTTGGTGGACTAAGAAGTACAACAGGTGACTTGTTTAAAAATCAAACTAAATTTGCTGATTACAGTTCATCTATTGGTTGGTCTGGAAATTTAGGTAGTTCCAACTCTTCAATTAAAACTGAAAATTCATATAGATTTAAAAGTAATACCTTTGATACTATCGTAATTTCTGGTGTTGAAATAGATCCTACGTTACATCCAATTACTTTAAACAATGGTTGGAATTGGTTAGGTTATATAGCTCAAAGAAATTTAAGTTTAACAGAATCTTTCTCTAGTTTATCGGCAACAAATGGTGACATGGTTAAAAGTCAAACTCAGTTTGCTGTTTATGACAATAGCATAGGATGGGTTGGTAGTTTATCGGCTTTACTTCCTAATAAAGGTTACATGTATAGAGCTGGTACCAGCGCGGTGTTTGCATATCCTAGGTCAGCTATGTTTGGCAAAAAAGGAACAAATGAAAATGTTTATTTAAGCAATTACTTCAAATTTAATGCTGCTAATTATGATAAAAACATGAGTGCCATTGTAGATCCTGGCGTTTGTAATAATGTAATTTCATCGGGACGATTAAGTTTGGGTGCTTATATAGCAAATGAATTAAGAGGCGTTACTAAATCATCTGATTTAGGAAATGGCAAAAATCTTTATTTTATAAATGTTTCTTCTAATAGTGATAATGATTCAGTTACTTTTAAATTATTGGATGAACAAACAGGAAAAACGTATGATTTAGAAGGTAATTTAAATTTTGAAAACAATAAATTATCTGGTGAAATTAAAGCACCTGTATTATTGAAAACAAGCTCTTCATTTAATTGCAATGATTTTGTTTTAAATCAGTCAAATCAAGCCAGTATTTATGTTTATCCTAATCCATTTAGCACTAAAATTATTATAAATGTACTAGGATTATCAGGACCTAAATTAGATGTAAAAGTTTTTGATATCACAGGAAAACAAGTTGATGCTTTTGACTATAATACGTTAGGTAATACTAATAATTACATTGAATGGAATCCAACTGATAAAGGTATAAAGGTTCAACAAGGAATTTATTTTGTTGAGGTAAGTGCTGGAGATAACATTCTAAGATCAAAAATTTTAAAATATTAATATAACTAACGAATAAAAAAATCAAATAAGACATGGTTTTAACCATGTCTTATTTTTATAAAACTTTTTAAAAAATACAATATGAATTTTAAACATTACATTTTAATCACTTTAGCTTTTTTATTGCAAAAAATTTCATTTGCAGCAGCACCTACTTGGTCAGTAACGCCTTCGTCATATCAATATTCGATGACTGCCACTGCAGTTGCAAATATAAATTGTGCCGAATTAGCGAACCCAAGTAATAAAATAGGGGCATTTGTTGGTGGCGTTTGTAGAGGAGTTTCAAATACAAGTACTTTTGTAAGCGGCAGGTATTTAGCCTCTTTAGTAATTTACAGCAGTTTAAGTTCGGGTGAAACGGTAACGTTTAAAATTTACAACTCTGTAACAGATGTTGTAACAGATGCTTATACAACTGTTTCATTTCAAGATAATGCAACTTTTGGTGTAAGTTCTTCCCCATTTGTAGTTTTGAATAACAATGCTCCAACGGCATTAAGTATAAGTAACTCTTCCATTTTAGAGGGTTCAAGTATTGGAACTGTTGTTGGTAATTTATCTTCAACAGACGTTGACTTAAGTCAAACTTATACCTATTCTTTAGTGAGTGGCGCTGGTAGTACTGATAACAGTAAATTTTCTATTTTAGGAGGACAATTAAAAACTGCAACTAATTATATTTATAGTGTTCAAAATAGTTTTAGTGTAAGAATTAGAACCACGGATAATTTAAACTGTAGTTTTGAACAAACTTTTACACTTAATTTAATTGATGTAAACACAGCGCCTATTGCTATATATATTAGTGATTCAACCATTAACGAAAATGCTTCAATTTTAACCAATATTGGTGCTTTTACCGCACTTGATAACGATACAGGTGAAATTTTTACTTATACTTTGGTAGCTGGAGTTGGTGATACTAATAATGTTAATTTTAATATTCAAGGAAACAATTTAAGGTCTTTAAATATTTATAATTTCGAAACTAAATCATCTTATTCTATAAGGGTTAGAGTTACCGATAAAGGTAACAATACTTTCGATAGAATTTTTAGAGTTTTAATTAAAGATGTTAATGATGTACCAACAAATGTTACCATCAATAATTCAAGTTCGGGAGCATCATTTGCAGAAAATCGTTTAGTGGGTTCTTTAGTAGGAAATTTTGCTACTGTAGATGAAGACGCCAACAATTCATTTTCTTATTCATTTGTAAATATTACCGGAAATAATAACAGTGATTTTGTTATATTAAATAATCAATTAAGAACTAATAATACTTTTGATTATGAAACCAGACAAAGCTATTCTGTATATATTCAGTCAAATGATGGAAATGGTGGCTTATTAACCAAACAGTTTTTATTGACTGTAACAGATAGTAACGATGCCCCAACGGATATTGCTTTAAGTAATTCAACGATTACTGAAAATTTATCTGTTAGAACATTTGTTGCGAAACTTTCTACCTCAGATCCTGATGGAGTTGGATCTTTTGTTTATACATTGGTTGGTGGTGCTGGAAGTTCGGGAAATGCTAATTTTATTATTAGTAATGATACGCTTTATTCTAATGCTGTCTTTAATTATGAATCACTTAGTACATATACTATCAGAATTCAAACCAA
>JBIILW010000149.1:0-5322 GCA_044338265.1 Bacteroidia bacterium
CCCAAGGCATCTTTAGAATTAGGAGAAATTATATTAAAGCAAGCATTGAAATCTAATGATGTTATAACACAATCATTTTCAAATTGTATGATAGCTGGTGCTTATAGATCTTTAGGTAAAAGCGTAAAAAGTTTATACTACCATCAAATTGCCTGTAATTTAGCTGATAAAAATGGCAACGCGAAATTAATATCATGGTGCAAAAATTCAATCGGAAATTTGTACAAAGATCGTGAAAATTGGAAAGAAGCATTAAAATTTTATTTGTCGTCACTTAAATATACTGAAATAGGAAAGAATCAAAAAACGATAATCGGTGCAAATATGAATCTAGGTTTTGTATATCTCAATTTAAATCAATTAGATTCTGCATTAGTTTTTTCGCAAAAGGCATATGAATTGAGTTTGAAAACAAACAATTATGGAAGTATGTCCTATATACTTTCGAATTTAGGAATTATTCATACCAAATTAGGCAACCACCAATTAGGGCAAACATACTGTGCCATGGCTATAGAAAATGCAGAAAAAAAGAAATTAGCTCGCCTTACTATTTTATCTTATATTGCTATGGCGGAGCATTATTTCATCCGTAATCAAAAAGACAGTTGCTTATTTTATGCAAAAAAAGCCTTGAGATTCATGCAAAATTCTTCTTTCTTTACTTTAAGTATAAAGCCATCTAAAATGATTGCTGAAATTTATGAGAAAAGCAACTGTGACAGTACTTTAAAATATGCAAAAATTTTTCAAGTTGCAAATGATTCATTTTTTAGTAAAATGGCAAATGAGCAAATGCAAGACCTAACTGAAAGTGCCAACATCAGGACAATGGAATTAGCAACGGAAAAGGAAAAAGACGAAATACAACAAAAACAGAACATTCAGTTTGCTTTAATTGCACTAGGAATTATTGTATTTATTACGCTGTATTTACTCCTTAGTCGAAGTTTTATTACAAGTACACAAGTGATAGAGTTTTTTGGTGTTATGGCCTTACTTATCATCTTTGAGTTTCTTAATTTATTATTACATCCATTTTTAGAAGAGATAACAAATCATACTCCTTTAATTATGTTATTGGTATTGGTTTGTTTGGCGGCCATTTTAATTCCACTTCACCACAAATTAGAAAAATGGGCAACTAATAGGTTAATAACAAAGAATAAAGAAGTTAGGTTGGCAAATGCTAAAAAAACCATTGATAAATTGAGGGATGAAGTAAACTAAGTAAACGAAAATAGCCCAAATGCTTATCTTTTGTCTGCGATTGGTATTTTTACCTACCAAATTTTAAAATGTTAAATAAAGATACCGACCATCGGCAATACATTAATTATTTAAAATACCGCCATGTTAGATTTATTGAAAGATCATCATCAAATTCATTGCGTTAGCAGCTTTCAAGAACTTATTGCTACACCTTTTCATGGTAATGTAAATGCACTTTGCTGGACACGTAATTTACAAGGTGATTTCTCTGAAATTGTAAATAAAGTTTCTTTAAAAGAAAACATTGCAGAATTAGAAGAAGAAGAACTTCGCGAACTTCAATTAACAGAACAAGGGCAGCTGGCTCGCAATATATTGTTAAACGACTTATCAATTTTAAAAGCACATGGCGCATCTCCAATCCTTAATTTAATTAAGTGTTATGACAGAGATGATGCTTATCCCTTAATTCCAACCGATGTTTACTCCTTTCACGTTGATCGTTCACCTATACCAAGCGATACTTTTTTATGCACTTATTTTGGTGAGGCCAGTGAAATATTACCTAATTCACAAGCACAACAAAAAGTACTTGTTCCCGAAATACGCCTTGAACTAATGAAACTGTATGGGAAAGAAGATGCAGGTTTTGAATTATTTTTAAAAGAACATTTTTACGATTTACATTACCAAGCATTGCCAGCGGCACGTCCTATAAACTTAGGTCTTGGTCATTTATGGCGCTTAGCCATTGACCATCCCGAAAGCAAAGTGCTTCCTTGTATTCACCGTGCTCCAATAGAAAAACCCCGTGAAATCCGCCTAATGATGATTTGTTAAATATTTTTTTTATTTCATACTTCATCATTTATACTTTATAATTTATAATTCATAAATTATAATTATCCTTGCGGTTCTTATTTACCAATGGAAAATTCAGTAATTTTAAAAGCTTACCAATTAATGTGTATGGCTCGTGCCATGGCCGATATTTATGATGCTAATCGCAGCATTACCAAATATGTACATTCAACCAGTAAAGGACATGAAGCTGTTCAATTAGCCTTAGCATTTCAGTTAAAAGCATTTGATTTTGCATCGCCCTATTACCGTGACGAAAGCATGTTATTGGGTTTTGGAATTACTCCTTACGAATTAATGTTGCAGTTATTGGCCAAAGCCGATGATCCATTTTCGGGAGGAAGAAGTTATTATTCACATCCATCGTTACGCAGAGAAGGAATTCCTGTAATGCCACATCAAAGTAGCGCTACCGGAATGCAAGCCATTCCAACTACCGGCATGGCACATGCAGTAGCTTATAAAGAAAGTCAAGGATTGAATAATCCTGATGAAAAACCAGTAGTTATTTGTAGCCTTGGCGATGGTTCAGTTACCGAAGGCGAAATTGCGGAAGCATTACAAATGGCAGTTTTAAAAAAACTGCCTATCATATATTTTGTACAAGATAATAACTGGGGAATTAGCGCCAGTGGCGAGGAAATGCGCGCCATGGATGCCTATGAATATGCAGCAGGATTTAAAGGATTAGAACGCAGAAGAGTAGATGGAAGCGATTTTGCTGCATCTTACCAAACCATTAAAGAATGTTTGGCTTATGTGCGAGTTCACCGTGCGCCATTGTTGTTATGTGCTAAAGTTCCTTTGTTAGGTCACCATACTTCGGGTGTTCGCAAGGAATGGTACCGCACCGAGGAAGACATGGAAAAGCATACTGCTAACGATCCATTTCCAAAATTAAGAAATTATATTTTAGAAAATAATATTGCTTACAGCAATGAATTAGAAAAAATAAACGAAGAGGCCATTGCTTATGTTGCTTCGCAATTTGATGATGCGGTAAATGCACCTGAACCCAATATTGATACATTGGAACATCACGTTTATGCACCTTCAAAAGCTACTGAAGAAGTTGGCAATAGAACACCAGCGGGCAAAGAGCCAACTGTTATGGTAGATGCTGCTTTACATGCCGTTGATGAAATTATGCGCACGCATCCTGAAGCTATTTTTTATGGTCAAGATGTTGGAGCAAGGCTAGGTGGCGTGTTTCGTGAAGCGGCTACTTTAGCCAGCAAATATGGTGAACACCGCGTGTTCAATACTCCTATTCAAGAAGCTTATATTGTAGGTTCTACTGTGGGAATGAGTGCTGTTGGCATTAAACCAATTGTTGAAATTCAATTTGCCGATTATGTTTGGAGTGGCGTAAACCAATTGGTGTGTGAAATTACCAAATCAAGTTACTTAACCATGGGAAAATTTCCGGTGAGTTGTGTCATCAGAATTCCAATAGGTGCTTATGGCGGAGGCGGTCCTTACCACAGCGGAAGTATTGAATCGACTTTACTCACTTTAAAAGGAATAAAAATAGCTTATCCAAGCAATGCTGCCGATATGAAAGGCTTAATGAAAGCTGCGTATTACGATGGAAATCCTTGTATTATGTTAGAACATAAAGGACTTTATTGGAGTAAAAATCCTGGAACGGAATTGGCCCGTTGCATTGAACCTGATGAAGATTATATATTGCCATTTGGCAAAGCAAATATAGTTCAGCATGCTAGCAATGACGCCATAGAAAATGGTGAAAGTTGTACCATTATTACTTGGGGAATGGGTGTGTATTGGAGTTTAGCAGCTTCCAAGCAATTTGAGGGGAAAGTGGAAATTGTAGATTTACGTTCGTTACAACCATTAGACGAAGCAACCATTATGGCCAGTGTTATCAAGCATGGAAAATGTTTGGTGGTAACTGAAGAGCCTTTATTGAATTCATTTGCCGAAAGTTTAGCTGCAAGAATTATGCAACAATGCTTTACCAAATTAGATGCACCCGTAATGACCATTGGATCTAAAAACTTACCTGCTGTAGCGCTTAATATGGGTCTAGAAGCAGAAATGCTTCCGAATGCCGAAAAGGTAGCAGCCAAGTTAAACGACTTATTGAATTTTTAGTTAATGGCATTGATTCTTTGTATAGAAACTGCCACTGAAATTTGTTCAGTTGCTATTGCAAAAGATGGACAAACCATTGCCCTTGCCGAAGATAAATTAGGTAATAACCATGCATCGCTATTACATATTTTAGTGCAAAAAGCATTAGACATTGCAGGTATTACTTTACAAAATTTAAATGCCATTGCGGTAAGCAAAGGACCAGGAAGTTATACAGGTTTGCGTGTTGGCGTGTCATCGGTAAAAGGATATTGTTATGCTTTGCAAATACCTATGATTGCTATCAATACTTTACAAAGTTTAGCCAACGGATATTTAACCAACAACCCTGATTACAAAGGATTGGTTTGCCCCATGATTGATGCCAGGCGAATGGAAGTTTATTGTGCTTTATTTGATGATCAATTAGCAGAAATATTACCCACACAAGCCAAGATTATAGATGAACATTCATTCCATGAAGAATTGATTCAGCATGAAATAGTTTTTATTGGAAATGGAGCAGAAAAATGCAATGGTAAATTCGAATATTCATCCCGTTTAAGCAGGACGAAATTCGAAATTGGATATGTTTGTAATGCCAGTTTTATTTCATCATTAGCTCAAGATGCATTTGATAAAAACGAGTTTGAAAATGTAGCTTATTTTGAACCTTTTTATTTGAAAGATTTTGTTGGAACTGTTGCTAAAAAATTAGTTTAAATTAATCCTATCTATCAGGAATAATTTAAACTAATTCAATGCTTATTACAGATGGGTATTAGTGATTAATATTTATTTTTTTATAATAAATGTTATTATCTGCTAATATTTTAACAATGTAGTTTCCTTCTTTAATATTACTTACGTCTATGGCATTTTCAGAAATATTATTGTTTAATTCTTTGTGTAAAATTTCTTTACCATTTAAATCTAATAAATCAATCACAGCATTTTTAGTATTATTATTAAACAATAAATTTAATTGATTACTTACTGGATTTGGGAATACATTTACACTGAATAAATCTGCTTCTTGAACACTTGATCCTAGCTTTTCTGTTACTTTTAAAACCTGTGTTTTGGTGGTATTTCTAGTAATTGCAAAAGCACCATAAAAATTTACATCACCAGTACCTTTTGCAGGAGCAG
>JBIILW010000005.1:0-16784 GCA_044338265.1 Bacteroidia bacterium
ATTTTTATGATTTTTTTAATAAAAGTAAAATATTTTGATTAAACAATGTTAGATAAAATTATAATAAGCATAGGTTATCTAATTATACTAATAATTTTATTTTCAGTTATTATATTAATTAAAAAACAGTTTACTAAAAAAGAAGCTTGTCCATATTGTAAAAATACAATTGATTTGGAACGTGTAAAAAAAAATCAAATAGTAAATTTCATCCCCTTTACTAATGTAATCCGTTTATTATGCTATAAGTGTCATCGCAGTCATTACAGAATAATAAAATAGCTTAAAAATAAATTCCCTCCGACTTTTTAAGGCATCTTCACTAACAATTAATAAATCATGCTCAAATTCGGCAGTTATGTCAGTGTTTTAACTTGGTTACTTATTTGTATATTGCAACGTATAATTTTTAAATGAAAAACAAAATGAAAAAAGGAAACATTATTTTATTAAGCATACTTGCTGTATTGGTTTTATTGGTATTTAACGCTTGTGGAAGCTATAATAACATGAACGAAAAACGTACAGTAACCGAAGGAGCTTGGGCTAAGGTACAAAGTGCTTACCAACGTAGATTAGATTTAATTCCGAACTTAGTAGCTACCGTTAAAGGTGCGGCAAACTTTGAACAAAAAACATTAACAGATGTAATTGAAGCTAGAGCAAAAGCAAGTTCAATTCAAGTTGACCCAGATAAATTAACACCTGAAAATATTAAGAAATTCCAAGGCGCTCAAGGCGAATTAAGTCAAGCATTAGGCCGCTTAATGGTAGTTTCAGAGCAATATCCTCAATTACGTGCCACACAAAATTTTAGTGAGTTACAAAGTCAAATTGAAGGAACAGAAAACCGCATAAAAGTAGAAAGAGATAACTTTAACGATGCCGTTACTAGCTATAATGTTTATATCAAAAACTTCCCACAAGTAATTTACAGTGGCATTTTCGGATTTGATAAAAAAGGATTTTTTGAAGCTGATGCCGCTGCTGCAAAAGCACCTGAAGTAAAGTTTTAAAATAAATTTTATTACGTCATTGCGAACAAAGTGAAGCAATCTCCAAAAAAAATAAGAGATTGCTTCATGCCTCGCAATGACGTTTTTATTTAAATCGGTTTAATCAAACAAGCATGTCGGAATTATTTTTTAGTAAAGAACAGCAAGATAAAATAGTAGCTGCCATCAAAGAAGCGGAGCTAAATACTTCAGGTGAAATTCGAGTGCATTTAGAGCCAAATTGCAGCATAGATTCAGTAGAAAGAGCGAAGCAAGTTTTTGAAGAGCTTAAAATGCACGAAACTGAGCTAAAAAATGGAGTTCTTTTTTACCTAGCTTATTCCGATAAAAAGTTTGCCATCATTGGCGATAGTGGCATTCACGAAAAAGTAAGCGATTCATTTTGGAATGAAGAAAAAGAGTTGATGAAAACTCATTTTATACAAAAACAATTTACCGAAGGTTTGTGTATTGCTATTGCAAAAGCAGGACAAAAATTAAAAGAACATTTTCCGTATCAAACCAATGATACCAATGAATTAAGCAATGAAATTTCGTTTGGAGGTAACAATGAAGCATAAATTAGCACTTGTATTCAGTTTATGCTTTTTGGCAATTAATTTATTTGCCAAGGACATTCCTCCGGTTCCTAATCCAACCATTTTTGTAAACGATTATGCCAATGCATTGCAAGCGCAAGAACGCGTTGCGTTGGAACAAAAACTATATGATTATTTTAAACAAACTTCTACTCAAATAGTCATTGTTATTGAACAATCTTTGGAAGGTGATGATGCTTTTGGATATTCACAAAAGTTGGCGCAAAGTAGAGGGATTGGCGAAAAAGAAAAGGATAATGGATTGCTTATTTATGTGGCTTTGGCCGACCGTAAAATGAGGATACAAGTTGGTTACGGTTTAGAAGGTGCCATGACTGATGCCATATCCAAACGCATTATTGATGGAATTTTAAAACCTAATTTTAAAGAAAAAAATTATTATAATGGTTTCAATGAAGCCACCGATGCAATTATTAAAACCATAGCTGGCGAAGGATTTACCAATGATAGAAAAGAAAAATCAAAGGGGAAATCTCCTTGGTTATTAATTGGAATTATAGCAATTCTTTTACTCAGTGTATTTTCAAAAGGAGGCAGAGGCGGACGCAGAGGTGGTGGGGGCGGAGGAATAGCCGAAGCTTTACTTTGGGGAACATTGGCAAGTGGAGGTTTCTCTGGTAGAGGAAGTTCTGGAGGTGGAGGTGACAGTGGTTTTGGCGGATTTGGTGGCGGAAGCTTTGGAGGCGGAGGAGCAGGAGGAGATTGGTAGAAAACAAAATTGTAGAGACGTTGCATTGCAACGTCTTTTTTATTTAATATAAAATATTATCATTGAATTCTATAAAATTCAAATGATTAACTACGATGCAGCTTTAACCGAAATACAAGGTATTTTGGATAAATTAAGTGTTAACGAAAAACCATCAGGCATAAAAAACTTACAGCAATATGTAGGAACTAATTACCATTTTTATGCATTAAAAAATCCAACAGTTCAGGCTGTTTTTAAACAAGGATTTTCTTTTAGCCAAGAACCAATGCCAGTTCAAATGGAGTTTTATACCCAACTTTGGAATGAAAGTAATTGCTATGAAATGATGAATTTAAGCTTGATGTATTTATCCATTTATTGTAAAAAGCATAAAGATTTTGACGCATTTTTATTGGCAAAAAGTTTCTTATTTAATATAGATAATTGGGCGCATAGCGATTTTTTATCAAGCATTATTGGCAGACACATGATACATGCTGAAGCCAATATTTACAAGAATTTATATGATTTAAATAATGCTGAAAATTTATGGGAAAGGCGAGCTGCTTTAGTTCCATTATTATATCATTTGAAAAGCAAAAAATCCAACTTAACCATGAATCATTTTTATGATTCCATTAATCATAGAATTTTGGATGAGGCATACTATGTTCAAAAAGCAGTGGGTTGGTTATTGAGAGAATTTGGCGAAAAATTTCCAAGTGAATTACTATCATTTTTATATACTAACGCATTTCAAATGAGTAGCATAGCATTTGCAACTGCTACCGAAAAAATTAGTTCAACAGATAAAGAACAATTGAAGTTAATTAGAAAAGAATTAAAAAAACTTAAAAAAGTATAAAAATTCAAATCAGATTTTATATTTTCGTTTAATAAATTAACTCTTATGCTTGAGCAATTAGACATTACAAAAATTTTATTTTTAGACATTGAAACTGTTCCTCAGTTTCCTAGTTTTGGTCAAGTACCTGAAAGGTGGAAAGCACTTTGGGAAAAGAAATCAAATAGTATAAAAAGAGATACCGATTCAACGGTTGATGAGTTGTATCCTCGTGCAGGAATTTATGCAGAATTTGGAAAAATAGTTTGTATTTCGGTGGGCTATTTTAGCAGTGCTGGTCGCAGTTATCAGTTCAGGGTAAAGTCGTTTTATAGCCACAATGAAGTGGAACTTTTAGATGATTTCTGCAAAATGCTTGCGAAGCATTTTAATAATCCCGATGATTTATTATGCGCACATAATGGCAAAGAATTCGACTTTCCTTACATAGCTAGAAGATGTGTAATCAATAAAATTGCTATGCCTGAAATGCTGAATACCGCAGGTAAAAAACCTTGGGAAATAAGGCATTTAGACACCATGGAATTATGGAAGTTTGGCGATTATAAAAGTTTTACTTCTTTAGATTTATTGGCTGCTTCGTTTAATATACCAACACCAAAAGACGATATAGATGGAAGTCAAGTTTGGAAAGTTTATTGGGAAGAAAACAACTTAGAACGCATTCAATTATATTGTCAAAAAGATGTAATTACAGTAGCACAATTGATACTTAGTTTTAGAGGAGAAAATTTGTTGAGCGATGAAGATATTATTGCTGTTTAAAACCTGTTAAATCCAACCTTTTCTACTGAACCATTGGTAAATAACAATGGTTAACAAAAGCATAAAAATCATGATACCCGGATAACCATATTGTTGGCTTAGTTCTGGCATAAATTGAAAGTTCATTCCATAAATTCCAACAATGAAAGTAAGAGGTAAAAAAAATGCTGAAAACACAGTTAAAACTCTCATTACATCATTGGTTTTTTGACTCGATAAAGAAATGTAAATATTCAATAAACTGTGACTACTGTCGTATATTTCTTCTGTAATGGTTTCAACTCTTACATAAGTATCTTTTAAATCTTCGTAAATAGTATTGTGTTTATGTGAATTTCCTAATTGATCAAAAACTGCTTTTGTTAGCGTAAACAAACGTTTTTTTACATAAATTTTCCTTTTAATGATATATAAATTTTTAAGTAAATCAGGTATTTTATTTTTTAAAAAAATTCGTTCTTCAAATGAATCAATTTCTTTGTCAATAACATTTAATGGATCTTCAAAAGTTTGCAATGAGTCTTTGATAATTTTACAAATAATATCAAAAGGCGATTTACAAATACTTCCATTGGCATATTTTTTTGCAACACCATTTATAACCATTGACTCGTGTCGATGAATGGTAATTAAAAAATCTTTTCCGTAAAAAATTGCAATTTTCCGTGTTAATTTTTGAATACTATCGGCATTTAATTCACACAAATGATCGTAATTTCTTACTATAATAAAATTCTTGTCTTCAAATTGTTCAAATTTAGGTAAATGCGCTGAATCTAAACAGTCTTTAATAGCTGTTTCTGGTAAATTGTATTTGATAGCCAAATCAAGCAATTCCTGCTCAGTTGGTAAGTTTACATCTATCCAGCTAAAGGAATGTTCCGATTGACTTTTTAAATTGATTAACATAATGGCAATTACCTTTTTTCTTTTGAAAATAAAAAAGCTTCTGAACTTAATTGTTCAGAAGCTTTTTGAAAATTTATAAAGAGTTTTAAACCAAATTCATTTTGATACGTTTGCCAATTTCTTCAATATCGGCACGGAATTTTTTATCAGTTTCCATCAAATCATTCACCGTTTGACAAGCATGAATTACAGTTGAGTGATCTCTACCTCCAAAATGCATTCCAATAGTTTTCAATGATGATTTAGTTAAATCCTTTGCATAATACATGCTTATTTGACGAGCTTGAACTATTTCGCGTTTACGCGTTTTTGATTTTACTTGTTCAACAGGAATGGTAAAATAATCGCACACCAATTTTTGAATAAATTCAATAGAAATTTCGCGGGTATTATTTTTCACAAAATTTTTCAAAATTTGTTTTGCTAAATCAAGCGTTACCTCTTTTTTATTTAATGACGATTGAGCCAATAAACTTACCAAAGCACCTTGTAATTCGCGCACATTGGTATTGATGTTATGAGCTACATATTCTACCACATCTCTGTGTAAGTTAATGCCATCATTATACATCATATGCTCTAAAATAGCTAAACGAGTTTCAAAATCTGGAGTCTGAATATCGGCTGAAAGTCCCCATTTAAAACGACTTAACAAACGTTCGTCCATTCCTTTTAAATCTTTAGGAGCTCTATCGCTGGTTAAAATTAACTGCTTTCCTTGTTGGTGTAAATGATTAAATATAGTAAAGAAAATTTCTTGAGTTTTTTGTTTGTTTTCTAAAAACTGAACATCATCAACTATTAAAACATCAACTTGTTGGTAGTAATTTAAAAAATCTTGGTTTGAGTTATTTCTAATTGCTTCTACAAATTGATTGGTAAACTTTTCAATTGGCACATACAATACAATTTTGTTTTTATTGTTTTGCTTCACCATGTTACCAATGGCATGAACCAAATGAGTTTTACCCATTCCAGTTTCACCAAAAAACATTAAAGGATTAAATGCAGTTCCGCCTGGTTTTGAAGCTACAGCCATTCCAGCTGCTCTTGCTAAGCGGTTATTGTCACCTTCTATATAATTATCAAAATTTAAGTTATGATTTAAATTTGCGTCAATATTTATTTTTTTCAAACCCGGAATTACAAACGGATTTTTTATGTTGGTATTTAATGCTGAACCCAAACCTGCTTCTTGAGAATCCATTTTTGAACTTTGGCTTCCTGGTAAGTTCACTATATAAGGATTGGAGTTTGAAGTTCCATTTTCAACTATAATATTATATTCTAGGCGGCTACCAGTTCCTAATATTTGCTTTAAAGTTTTTTTCAATAAACTTACATAATGTTCCTCTAACCATTCATAAAAAAACTGACTTGGTACTTGTATCGTTAAAATTTTATTGTCTAATTTTATTGATTTAATAGGTTCAAACCAAGTTCTAAAGCTTTGAGGGTTCACATTATCTTGAATTAGCTTCAAGCAATTATTCCACACTGTTTCACACGACTGTTCACTCATAATATTTTACTTTTTTCTGACTGTAAAAGTGTGTGAAAAACTTTACACTGCAAAGTTTTTTTCAACATAATGTTCTAAAATGTTTAACTTATTTTTTTTTGTACTGATTTATAGGCACAAATATTTTTTTGTTATTTTTTTGTTGCATTTTTGATATCAATTTGTTTACAAAATGTGTGCTGCTTTCTAAAGCAATGTTAAACTTATGAATGAAAATCAAACACTTGTAAATCCACGTCTGACAAAGGTTTTCAACATTATATGCTTATACCGTCAATATCAACATTTTCAAAAGTGTGAACAAAATCGTTGGTTAAATGTTTATTAAAAGTAAATTCTATTTTTCCTAATACTAAGCCTGCCCATCCTACTTGATTTATAATTACACTTTTTCCAACTACATTTTTTAGGGTAATTGGTTCTTTTAAAAATGTATGCGTATGACCTCCTAAAATTAAATCTACATTTTTGGTTTGAGGCGCTAAAGTAAGGTCATTTATTTTTTCATTTTTATAACTATAACCTAAATGAGAAAGACAGATGACTAAATCACATTTTTTCTCTTCTTTTAAATAGGCAGCTACTTTATTCAATTTTTCAACTGGATCATTGTATTTTATTTTTCCATATAGTTTTTCAGGGACTAAACCATTGAGTTCAATGCCAATTCCAGTAATGCCAATTTTCAAAGCACCTTTTTTATATATTTTGTAGGGTAAAATTTTATTTTCAATTAAAGTATCTGTAAAATCGTAATTACAGTTTACAAAGTCAAATGAAGCATGCGGCATTTGCTTGTACAAACCTTCTATTCCATTATCAAAATCATGGTTACCAAGGGTAACACAATCGTAACCCATTTGACTCATGAGTTTATATTCTAACTCACCACCATAAAAATTAAAATAAGGTGTTCCCTGAAAAATATCGCCCGCATCTAATAATAATACATGTTCATTTTCTTTTCTGTATTTATTTATTAAAGCCGCTCTATACTCAGCACCACCCATTCCCGCATTATTCTTATCCGTTTTATCAAATGGTTCAATCCTGCTGTGCCAATCGTTGGTATGTAGTACACAAAGTTTAGTTTGGGTATTACTTGCCACCAAATGACTGATAGGTGAAGCAACTAAAGCAGCGCCAGCTAATAAAACGCCTGATTCTTTTAAAAATTTACGCCTGTTTTGCTTATTTAATTCTTCCATCTAATATTATATTTACTGGTTGTGAATTATTTCCTCTTATTCTTAATTGTTTTATCAATGCTTCTCTAACCATTAAGTTTAAAGAGGTAACATTAATTGCTTTTTTCATGGGTTCGGTTTTATCGCCACCACTTGCTACATAATCATTGGTTAAAATTTTATATGTTTTTGTGCTATCAAAAGGTTCATTATTGATAAATATATTGGCTGCTAAATTATTTTCAATTGTCATTCTAAACTCTTTAGAACAAGGTGTTCCATTGTTTTGAGCAATTAAATCGAACAATCGTTTACAATCGTTACCACCTAATTCTACTATAACAATTGCATTATCGAAAGGAGCTAATTCATAAATTTTCCCTACAGTCAAATTGCCTTTGGCAATGCTTCCAACGCGCAAACCACCATTATTATACATACAAAAATCAATGGTTTTTGAATAATTTTTTTTAGCAAAATCCATTAATTCATCGCAAACAAAATTTCCTAAAGTACCTTCAGGTAATTCTTTTTTCAAGTCTTGGTTATTATAACACAACACCTCACTCATCAAACTATCTAATTTAATTTTGTAAGGAGCAATGGTGTTAAAAGTTTTCGTATCATGAAATTGAAGCGAATCTTTGTTTATCTTAATGTTTTGTGTTTGGGTATTGGTAAGCGTTAGTTTAGGTACACATGCACTAAAACTAAAAGCTAATAATAGTGGTATAAAGAATTTATTTTTCACAAGGCAAATATATTGATAGTATGTAAACTAGTTGTTATTAATTAACGCAATTCATTAAAATAATCGGCCAAATAATGACCCATGCTGAAATTAGCTTGGAGTAAATATCCGCCAGTTGGTGCATCCCAATCCAGCATTTCGCCCATACAAAAAGTGTTAGCCATTTTATTTAATTCCAAATTGGTATTTACTTCGCTTAATGCAATTCCTCCAACTGTTGAAATAGCTTCATCAATGGGTGCAGTTCCAACTATTTTTATGGGTAATTTTTTGATGTTTTCAGCTAATATTTCAGCCGATAAAAAGTCTTCCTTGCTTAAAATTGCTTTGAGTAAAGCCACTTGCGTAGCATTTACATTTAAGTCAAACTTGAGTATTTCAGAAACCGATTTAGAGTGATTACTCAATATTTTTTCAATAGCACCCAAGTGCAATGTTGGTTTAAAATCGATATAAACAATGGCTTCGTTTTTTTCTTTGAGTTGCGTTCTTATTTTATTGCTTAAGGCATAAATAGCACCACCTTCCAAACCCAATTTGGTAATGGTTAACTCGCCTTTTTTAGTTAAACTTCCACAAGTAATGGCTATATTTTTTAAATATTGTCCTTCACAAGTTTCTATGAATTCAGCTGGCCAAGGAATTTCAAAAGCGCAATTAGAAGCTTGAAATGGAATGGTTCTAATCCCATTTTGGGTAAATAAAGGTAACCAATTTCCATCGGAGCCTGTGATTTTCCAACTTGCGCCACCCAAAGCAAAAACAGTAAAATCTGGCTTTACAGCTATTTCTATATTTTGATGATTGAACAATAATTCATTGTTTTCATTCCAACCTGACCAAGTGTGTTGCGTTAAAATTTTTACTTCATTTTTTTCAACTAAAGCCAAAATAGCATTTAATACTTCAATGGGTTTGGTTTCTTTTAAAGGAAAAACACGTTTGCTAGAACCAATATAAGTTTCAATTCCCATGTCCCAAAACCAATTGTTTAAATCGGTATTATTAAATGCTTGGAAATATGGTTTTATAAAACTTGCGGGCGTATATCTGGCTAAAAAATCATTGCTGTGTTCCGAGTGTGTTAAGTTTAATCCACCGTCGCCAGCTACTAAAAACTTACGACCTACAGTGAGGTTTTTTTCATAAATAGTTACATCGTAAAGCTGCGTGTTTATTTGCGTTGCTAGCATTAATGCCGATGGACCACCACCAATTATTGCAATACTTTTTTTAGTCATTTGTTATATTATTACAATAATTTCAATTCATCATTTACTTGAACAAAACCATCGGTTTGCAAAGCAATTACATTTTTACCAAACATTACATTATTATTTATAGTTCGATAAGTGGCTAAAGTTTTTAACGGTTCAGCGCTTGTAATTCCGGTAGCTTGATTGATGGTAATCATGATACAACGAGAACATAATTTTACACCTTTAAATTGCATATTGTTAATGGAAAAATCAGCAAAATTATCTTCATCAAAAGCATTTCCACCTCTAAAAACAATATTTGGACGAAACCTGTTTATTTCTATTTTTTCTGCTAATTTATTGTTCAAATCATTCAACGATTCTTGACCAATAACTAATATTGGAAAGCCATCACTAAAGCTCGTTATTTCATTATTTACTGAATATTGTTCCCCCACTTTTCGTTCAGTTTCATTGGGCATGTAA
Source organism: Bacteroidia bacterium (assembly GCA_044338265.1). Lineage (GTDB taxonomy): Bacteria > Bacteroidota > Bacteroidia > UKL13-3 > UKL13-3 > JAAFJM01. Next base: position 9,991 of record JBIILW010000005.1, read on the forward strand.
AATAATTTACAAGTAAAATTCAATATTTTACTGAACCATTCTGAAGCTTTTTTGTATTCAATTGCTTCGCATTCATCTTCCCAAACTTTTACCGTTTCGGTGCTTCCTTCTATTGAAAAAGGAATTTCAAAAGTTGGCTCATTTTTATATTGTACCGCAAAACTATAAACAGAAAGCTGAAGTTTAAATAATGCTAATTCGTTAAATTCTCTTTGCGAAATAAACTGATTATGTTCATTGCAAAGCATCCATCTTCGGTCGTATTGCAAGCCACGTTCTTCTATTTTGCTTTGGTTCAAAGCAATTCCACCCATTGATTTTATTGGATAAATAAATAGTTGAGAAACAAAATACATGTGGCGAAGATAGGAATAAAAAAACACGCCCTAAAGCGTGTTTTTAATATTATTGAAATTTATGATATGCCGATTTTGTTAATTCATCTGGCGATAGCGATTTGAAATATTCATAGGTAATTTTCAAACCATCTTCCCTACTTACTTTTGGTTCCCAACCTAATATTTCCTTGGCTTTGGTAATATCTGGTTTGCGTTGTTTTGGATCGTCAGTAGGTAATGGTTTTGATACCAATTTTTGGCTTGTTCCAGTTAACTTTATAATTTCTTCACCAAATTCTTTGATGGTAATTTCGTTTGGATTTCCAATATTTACTGGTTGTGCATAATCACTTAAAAGCAATCTATAAATACCTTCTACTAAATCGTCCACATAACAGAAAGCACGCGTTTGTGAACCATCGCCAAACATGGTTAAATCCTCTCCACGTAATGCCTGTCCTATAAATGCGGGTAAAACTCTTCCATCATTTAGGCGCATACGCGGACCATAAGTATTAAAAATACGAACAATGCGAGTTTCTAATCCGTGGTAAGTATGATACGCCATGGTAATGGCTTCTTGAAAACGTTTTGCTTCATCGTAAACCCCACGGGGACCAACGGGATTCACATTTCCCCAATACTCTTCAGTTTGAGGGTGCACCAATGGATCGCCATATACTTCGGAAGTAGAAGCAATTAAAACCCTGGCACCTTTTTGTTTGGCTAAGCCAAGGCAATTATGAATTCCTAAAGAACCAACTTTTAAAGTTTGAATAGGAATTTTCAAATAATCAATTGGACTGGCAGGACTGGCAAAATGCAAAATATAATCTAACTGACCTGGAACATAAATGAACTTACTTACATCGTGGTGGTAAAATTCAAATTGTTCCAACTTAAACAAATGTTCAATGTTTTTTAAGTCACCGGTAATCAAATTATCCATACCAATTACATGGTAACCTTCTTTAATAAATCGATCGCATAAATGTGAGCCTAAAAAGCCTGCAGCCCCTGTAATTAATACTCTTTTCTTAGTCATTTTTAGTATTTATTTTTACAAAGTATTTTGTAAAAAATACCTTGTAATTATTATATAAAAAAATAAACCATTTGATTAAATAAATGGTTTATTAATAAATTATTTTGTTTTTACACCAATACAATAATAGTCGAAACCTAATTCTTGCATTTCGTTAATGTCGTATATGTTTCTGCCATCAAAAATGGCATTTCCACGCATTAATTTTTTTACCACTTGAAAATCGGGTGAACGGAAATCGGGCCATTCTGTAACAATTAGTAAAGCATCGGCATCTATTAAAGCATTGTTTTCATTTTTAGTGAATTCTATTTGTTCTCCTAAAATGTGTTTAGCTTCTTTCATGGCAATTGGATCGTAAGCTTTTACATTAGCGCCAGCGGCTAATAATTTTTCAATGATTACTAAGGATGGGGCCTCACGCATATCATCTGTTTTTGGTTTAAATGAAAGACCCCACATGGCAAAAGTTTTACCTTTAATATTGCCATCAAAATGTTTCATTATTTTATTAAATAAAACCGATTTCTGTGCATCATTAACCGCTTCTACCGATTCTAAAATTCTCATGGTATAACCATTGTCCTTAGCAGTTTTTATTAATGCTTTAACATCTTTTGGAAAACAACTTCCACCATATCCAATTCCTGGATAAATGAATTTATTTCCAATTCGTCCATCGCTACCAATTCCTTTACGAACCATGTTTACATCGGCACCCATAATTTCACAAAGATTTGCAATGTCGTTCATGAAACTAATTTTTGTAGCAAGCATACTGTTTGCAGCATATTTTGTCATTTCAGCGCTAGGAACATCCATGAAAATAATAGGATGACCATTTAATAAAAATGGTTTGTATAACTTACGCATCATGTCTTCAGCTTGTTTGCTTTCCACACCAATTACAATTCTATCTGGTTTTAAGAAATCGTCAATGGCTGCGCCTTCTTTTAAAAATTCAGGATTGGAAGCTACTGCAAATTTAATTTCAGAATTACGTTTTGTTAGTTCTTCTTGAACAGCATTTTTAACTTTTTCGGCTGTTCCAACTGGCACTGTACTTTTGGTAACTACCACACAAAATTCGTCTATATTTTGACCAATTTCACGTGCAACTGCAATTACATATTTTAAATCGGCACTTCCATCCTCACCAGGAGGAGTTCCTACAGCAATAAAAGCCACTTCGCAACCTTTAATACTTTCGGCTAAATTAGTGCTGAACTTAATACGCTCTTTTTCCATATTGCGCAGCACCATTTCCTCTAATCCTGGTTCATATATAGGCATAATGCCTTTCTTTAAGTTATCAATCTTTTTTTGATCCACGTCAATACAAACAACTTCTATTCCTACTTCTGCAAAACAAGTTCCTGTAACTAATCCAACATAACCTGTTCCTATAACCGCTATTTTCATATAACTAAATTAATTCTGTTAATTTTTTTTCAAAATTATTAATTTGCTTTTAAAGTGCAAATCAATAATTAGCGCAAATAAAACAATTTTATGTTGTTTTTACTAAACTTTGTAAAGAATTAACTTAGAAATAAAAACCATAAAATTCGACCAAAACCATAAAATAAAACTTATATATTTGCCACCCTTAAATAATAAATTATTATGGCAGACAATAAAATTATATTTTCAATGGCAGGGGTTAGTAAAACTTTCCCTCCCCAAAAGCAAGTTTTAAAAAACATTTACCTTTCTTTTTACTACGGTGCTAAAATTGGTGTTTTAGGTTTAAATGGTTCGGGTAAATCAAGTTTATTAAAAATAATTGCTGGCATTGATAAAAGTTTTCAAGGTGAAGTAGTATTTGATAAAGATTACAAAATTGGGTTTTTAGAACAAGAACCCAATTTAGATGAAACTAAAACAGTAGTAGAATGTGTAAAAGAAGGCGTAAAACACATTACTGATTTATTAGAAGAGTTTGAAAACATTAATAATAGTTTAGCTGATCCAAATTTGGACGGTGATGACATGATGAAAATTTTGGACAGACAAGCTGTAGTAATGGAATTATTAGACCAAAATGATGCTTGGGAATTAGATAATAAATTAGAACAAGCAATGGATGCATTGCGTTGCCCTGATCCAGATCAAATGGTAAAAGTGCTGTCGGGTGGTGAACGCAGACGTGTAGCATTATGCCGTTTATTATTAAGCAATCCTGATATTTTATTATTAGATGAACCCACCAATCACTTAGACGCAGAAAGTGTAGATTGGTTAGAACAATATTTAAAAACTTTCCCTGGAACTGTAATAGCTGTTACCCACGATAGGTATTTCTTAGATAACGTAGCTGGTTGGATTTTAGAGTTAGACCGTGGCGAAGGAATTCCATGGAAAGGAAATTACAGCAGTTGGTTAGAACAAAAAGCAAACCGATTAAAAGCCGAGGAAAAAGCAGAAGGCAAACGTGCTAAAGCTTTAGAACGTGAATTAGATTGGGTTCGCCAAGGCGCAAAAGGTAGACAAACAAAGCAAAAAGCTCGTTTGAATGCTTATGACAGAATGATGGGTGAAGATCAAAAAGAAAAAGAACAAACTTTGGAATTATTTATTCCACCGGGTCCACGTTTGGGCGATGTGGTAATAGAAGCGCAAGGGGTAAGCAAATCGTATGGCAATAAATTATTGTACGAAAACTTAAACTTTAGTTTGCCAAAAGGAGGAATTGTTGGAATTATTGGTCCAAATGGTGTGGGTAAAACTACCTTATTTAGAATGATGATGGGCTTGGAACAACCCGATAGCGGAACTTTTAGAGTGGGCGAAACGGTTAAAACTGCTTATGTAGATCAAAGTCATAAAGATTTATTACCTGACAAAACGGTTTATGAAGTAATAAGTGGAGGAACCGATACCATTATGGTTGGAACCCAACAATTAAATGCCAGGGCTTATGTTTCTAAATTTAATTTTGGAGGAAGCGATCAAGGTAAAAAAGTAAGTGTGCTTTCAGGAGGTGAAAGAAATCGTGTGCATTTGGCCATTACTTTAAAAGAAGGTGGAAACGTACTTTTATTAGATGAACCAACCAATGATATTGATGTAAATACTTTGCGTGCATTAGAAGAAGCCATTGAAAACTTTGCAGGCTGTGCCGTTGTAATTTCCCACGACAGGTGGTTCATTAATCGCATTGCAACGCATATATTAGCATTTGAAGGAAACTCGCAAGTGTATTTCTTTGAAGGCGATTACAGTGCTTACGAAGAAAATAAAAAACAACGCTTAGGTGATTCTGCTCCGCATAGAGTAAGGTTTAAGAATATAAATTAGTTGATGGTTGTTCGTTGTCAGTTGATAGACGAAAGACCACCGTTTAAAAAAATTAAATAATTTTATTTAAAACAAAAAAAGCCAAAATCTGTAATGATTTTGGCTTTTTTGTTTTGCATTTTAGGAATGCAGTATTATTAATTAAATAGTTGGCGTTTTAATTCAAAAACTTAGCTATTTCTTCACTCAAAGGTTCAGTTCCGCTAGGGAAATATTCAATAAAATTTCCGTTTTCGTCTATTAAAAACTTGCCAAAATTCCATTTAACACTTACATCTTTTACCCCATTATTTTCTTTATTGGTTAACCATTGGTAAACCGGATGCTGGTCTTTTCCTTTTACATCTATTTTTTCTGTTAGGGGAAAAGTAACACCATAGTTTTTTTTACAAAATGTTGCAATTTCATCAGCTGTTCCTGACTCTTGGTATAAAAATTGGTTACAAGGAAATCCAATGATAACCAATTTTTCTTTATTGGCCTCGTAAAGCTTTTCTAGTCCTTCGTATTGTGGTGTATAGCCACATTTACTAGCTACATTAACCAATAAAACTTTTTTACCTTTGAATTGGCTGAAATCAATATTCGATTTTCCATCCAATGATTTGATAGATAAATTATAAAAACCTTTACCTTTTACAGTGTTTTCAGCTTTACGGTTTTTAAAACTGTAAAATATAAATGCACCAATTGACAATGCTGATAAAGTGATGATGATTGTTTTCATTTTCATTATTTAATAAATTTATAAAGCTAAAATTGTTTCTTTAATTTCTTCCATTTGCCACTGTGGCGTACTGGTAGCACCACAAATACCAATGTTCTCGTTTTCATTGAACCAATCTTTTTTTAGTTCATTTTTATTACTAACAAAATAAGTGTTTGGATTGTTTTCCTTACAAACATCAAAAAGCACTTTCCCATTTGAAGATTTTAAACCTGCAACAAAAATTACTTTATCAAACTTTTTTACAAAAGTTGGTAATTGTAAATCGCGGTTACTTACTTGGCGGCAAAGCGTATCATTAAAATCAACTTCAATGCCTTTTTCTTCCAATGTTGATTTTAGTTTATATAAATTTTTTGTGCGTTTAGTGGTTTGACTAAACAGTTGTAACTTTTTTGGTAGTTCGTATTTTTCTAATTCATCAAATGTTTCAATAACAATGGCATCTCCATTGGTTTGTCCAACCAATCCTTTTACTTCAGCATGGCCATGTTTTCCATATATTAGAATTTGTTCATGGTCGTTATAGGCTTCACGAACCCTGTTTTGTAATTTTAGAACTACAGGGCAACTTGCGTCAACTAATTCAATATTATTTTCCAAGGCTAATTTATAGGTTTCTGGTGGTTCACCGTGAGCCCTGATTAAAACTTTTTCGTTTTTAATATTTTTCAGTTGTTCATGGTCAATTATTTGTAAACCTTTAGCTTTTAACCGGCTCACTTCTTCATCGTTATGAACAATATCGCCAAGGCAATATAATTTACCTTCATCTTCTAAAATATCTTCGGCCATAGAAATGGCAAAAACCACCCCAAAGCAAAATCCTGAATTATCGTCTATTTCTATATTTACTTTCATAAAACTTTACAATATTAAACTTTTATAGTACTTTTTAGTTTTAACAGTCAAAAAATTATTTTTTCAAATTATAAACATCCTATTTATTATTTATCAAAATGTTAGAATTTATTGATAATATATAATTATATCAATGAATTACGATTAATAAACAAAAGGACTAACCCGTTTAGCATGGTTTTAAAAAGTGCTGAAACAGGAAATCAAAATTTATAATTTAAAACTCTTTATTTTAAAATATAAAATTACAATTGCTTTAAAACAGTTACAACTATATTTTTTATCAAATTTTTATATAAAAAAAATGTAGTAAGTTTGTCTTTAAATATTGATTTACTTTTTAGGTAAATCAATATTTAAATAAAGATTTTTAGAAAAAAAATAATGAGTCAATCAAAAGAAGACGCTTTAAATTATCACAGTAAAGGACGCCCAGGCAAAATAGCCATAGTACCTACAAAACCTACTAATACCAAACGCGATTTAAGTTTAGCATATTCACCTGGAGTGGCAGAACCTTGCT
>JBIILW010000150.1:0-5267 GCA_044338265.1 Bacteroidia bacterium
AAACTTCCGAGAATAATTGTGTTGTTATTTTGAGTAAAATAGGCACCTCCTTTAACAATCAAAGAACCCGATTTTATGTAAAGTTGATTATTACAAGTCCAACGCATTCCTTTTTCTAATTGAACATTACCAAGACCAACTTCAATACTAGCACTTGTATTAATAATAGTGGTTGAATCAAAAAATAAACGTCCAACTGTTCTAGTTGTACAGCAATTAGGAGCAAATGTAGTTTTTGCGCCAATGTACATATCACCACTTCCATCATTTAAAACATTCCCACTATTAACAACAAAGTTGTTAAAAACACCTATCTTAAAATCTCCATAAGCTTGATTGATTGAATTATTTTTAGCCCAAGTTACTGAATCTCCCATGGTAAATGTACCGCGAGAAATATTCATATCAGAGTATTGTGTATAGGTTGTTCTTGAAGCTAAATTGAAATTACCTAAAGTAATATTAAAAGTACCGTTTTGATAAAAAGTAGATTGTCTTTCAATATTTACATTTCCATTAGTAATTGTTAAAGTACCACTGTTAAGTCTGTAATTTGCACCAGTTAAAACAGTAAAATTACCAAGGGTAATTGTAACATTTCCACTCATGGTAAAAGAAGTATTTTTACCAATAGAATAATTACCAGAAAGCACATTTAAGTTTCCACCACTTTGGTTATAAATTAAATTGGAGTCAATAGAAAAACCATTATAAGCATTTAAAGATTTGGTAGCAGTAAATTTTACACCACTTCTTACATCTTTACATCTAAATTCAGAACAGAAACCCTCCACGTTCATGGTTACTTCCTGACCAGATGCTGAAAATGAATTAGCATCAAAAATTACAACATCCAATTGTGAAGGTACAATTGAATAATAGGTAGTTCCACCCGAAGTTGTTGCCCAATGTGTAGTTGGACTTGTCCATGCTCCAGAACCGCCTACCCAATAGTAGTTTGCAGCATAAGAAGGCAATGTAATTACTGTTAAAATTAACAGTTTTAGCCATTTTAAAAATTGGCTATTGCTTGATTTGGTCATTTTAGAATTCATACTTTTTTATTGTTTAATATTTTTACTCTACCACTTTTAATTTATATACCCTTTGATAGGTTCCAAGTTCTTTTTTATTTCTTATTTCTTTGACAGAAACACCAATTAAAAAATCACCAATTGAATCTGCCTTTAATTGAATTTCTCCAGTTTTTGTATTCATTGAAAGTTGTTTTACACTTCCTAATGGTTTTGTAGCACTATAACTTTTTCTATATGTTACTTTTTTAAACGGTGGCTTATTTGCAGCAAAAGATTTTTGCTGAAACTGACCCATTACCAATTCAGGATCTGGCAAAGTTTTGTTTGGATTTTCTGTTGTGTAATTATCAATTCCAGTAATTTCAAAAACCAAAGAATCTTTGTCAATATCAGTTGCAGAATTATTGATGGCCAATAATTGTCCTCTGCAACTTGTAAGAATTGGATCGTTAATATATATAGGAGATGAATTCATTTCACCGCCTCTTAAATCAGGAATATGAATTTGAAGTGCCAATCCTTGTTTTTTTGACTCTTGCATTCCTTCTATATTTTTTATAGTTTGGTTATCCCAACAACACATTCCCCAAGTAACATCGTAACCACCAAACATTGGATTCATAATATTTACTTTTCCGGAGTAGCTTAGTTTTTTTACACAACTTTTATCTATGCTTATACAACTAATATTATTGGTTGGTGTTTTTTCGGTTACTTCAAATAATTTTAATTTTACAGGCAATGGCGGAACGTTGGCAATGGTTTCAAAAACATTTACATTTTCAAAACTATCAATGGCCAATGTTTCACAATGAAAGTATTTGCTTAAAAATATTTCTATCTCTTTTTCATTAATTTGCTTGTAAAAAATTTCAGCGCCTTGAAATGTACCTGGGTATAATTCAACATTATTAGAATTAGCCGGAATTGAATTTAATGGCGTGTTGGTGTTTTTTATTTTTGGAGATTGTGCGTTAACATTTATAATTCCAAAACCTAAAAATAGCATCAAACTAAAGGCAAGAGTATTTTTAAAATTAATATTTACTAATTTTAAAATGTTCATTACTGAAATAACAATAAATTCAGATAACTTTAAATTACCTGTAATATTTTGAATATGGTTAAAATTATATTTTCTCACTTTGATTATTTTCCTTCTGTTAAAAAATTAACCTAAGTTACTAAAAGCAACATTGGATGAATTTGCATAATTTAATTGCCAATTATTTGTTGAACCAAATAATTGGAAAACACATAAAACAGAAACAAGCTTAATAAAAATAATGCTTGTAAATAAAGCCCCTTTAAAGTGAGGAATAATGAGTATTTTTCTTTCCAAATTAGTGTTTTTTATTGCTTTTATAATTTTCAATTGTTGGAACTATTTCACCAAAAGATGACATCCGTCAACTAATTATGTGGCACAAATCAGACAATTAATTTTACGAAAAAAACAGTTTTTAAATTAAAAAAAAAGTATTCACAATTAAATAACCTTTTTACAATTCATATAATTAATTATCAGTGTTTTAAAAACATAAATCTCATTTTAATACGTATTTATTATACTCAATTTGTTAACATTTTAACACTAAAATATGTAGCAATAAAACGATTATATGTAGTGTTTTGTAGACTTAATATATTATAAAATAACTAAATAACTGACAAATGTTTGTTTTTAATTCTTTTAATCTGTGAAATTGATAAAAACCTGATTGTTTTATTTCATAAAACTACATGACACAAAAAATCATATAAATTATAATAATTTTGGAGTTTGATGGAAGCGTTGAAGATGAAAGAAAAATTACGAAAAATTTTATCTCTTAAATTTTCTAAATCAAAATAATTTTTTTGAAAAGATTTTGGGATTATTTTTGCTTAAAAAGAAGAATGAATTTGCTGAATTGTTTAGGCTAAATTTATTCGTAAATGGCAATGAAAGCTTGTTCGCCTTGTTTTAAATAAGCACGGTACATGCCATCCGAATTAAAACAAAGTTCAATATTGCCAAAGGCATCCATGCCAATTAAGCCACCTTCACCACCCATTTTTACTAATTTATCTTTTACCACATAATTGCAGGCTTGCTGTAATGTGTATCCTTTGTATTCCATTAAGCAACTAATGTCGTATGCAACAACAGCACGCATAAAAAATTCGCCATGTCCAGTGCAACTAATGGCACAGGTGTTATTATTGGCATATGTGCCCGCACCTATAATGGGGCTATCGCCTACTCTACCAAATCGCTTATTGGTCATACCACCAGTAGAAGTAGCAGCAGCTAAATTACCATGAACGTCTAAAGCAACTGCACCAACGGTTCCAAACTTTTTTTCACCAGTTTCTAAAACGGAATGATCTAATTGATAAGTGTCGGAATCTTTTACATTTTGCCATTGTTTAAAACGTTCATCGGTATAAAAATAATCATTGTCTTGAAAAGGTAAGTTCATGGTTTTAGCAAACAATTCGGCATCTGCACCTTGCAAAAAAACATGTCCTGATTTTTGCATAATTATTTTGGCTAAATGTACCGGATTTTGAATATTGCTAATTCCTGAAACAGCACCCGCTTCCAAGTTTTTACCTTCCATAATGGAGGCATCCATTTCATGGGTTCCTTTATTGGTAAAAACAGCTCCTTTTCCAGCATTAAATAATGGAAAGTTTTCCATACTCATTACTGCTGCTTCTACCGCATCCAAACTTGAACCTCCGTCACTTAATATTTTGTTACCTGCTAATAATGCATTTTGCAAACCAGTTTTATATTGTGCTTCTTTTTCAGCAGTCATTAAGTTTCGAAGAATGGTTCCTGCTCCGCCATGAATGGCAATTGCGTGTATGTTCATAGTAGTTGTTAGTTGTCAGTTGATAGTTGTCAGTTGTCAGTTGATGGTTGATATGGGTTAAGGGCGGGTTCATTCGTTATTGCGAGGTACGAATCAATCTTTTTGTTGTTTAAAGATTGCCGCGCTTTGCTCGCAATGACGTTACGTTCATTCGTTATTGCGAGGAACGAAGCAAACTCTTTGTCATGTCGAGCGGAGTCGTTAGTCATGTCGAGCGGAGTCGAGACATAGTTTATTCGTTCTCGACTCCGCTCGAACTGACTGGGTTCATTTACGCAGTAACTTTATCAATTATAATTTGAACGTTGGGTTCTTCTTTAATTTGATTCCAGCCTCCCCACACATTTTTTACATTGGTAAATCCTTGTGTTTTTAACGCTGCAGCTCCTACCATACTTCTGTATCCACCGGCACAATGAACCAATATTTCTTGGTGCTTATCCAACTCATTGCTACCCGTTAAAATTTCACTTAATTGTATGTTTTTAGCATTGGCCAAATGTCCTGTAGCAAACTCGGTTGGCTTGCGAACATCAACAATTACAGCATCAGCATTATGTAAACTATCTAATACCAATTCTTCAGCGGTGATACTGATAATCATGTCCCATTTTTTATCGGCATTTTTCCAAGTTTCAAAACCCCCATTTAAAAATCCTTTGATGTTATCGAAACCAACGCGTGTTAATCTTTCAACCGATTCTTTTTCAGTTTCAGGTGTTGCTATTATTAAAATGGGTGCATGAATATCTAACAAAGTAGCAGCCCAAATTGCGTATTGACCATTCAATCCAAAATTAAAAGATTTAGGAATAAATCCAAGTTCAAAATCATCGGCTACGCGGGTATCAATAATGGTTGCGCCTTCTACGTAATATTCCTCAAATTTTGCCAAAGGCAATACCAATAAACCATTTTCAATAATACTTTCAAAACTTGCATAACCTTGTTTATTTAACTTTGCATCTTTAAAAAAGTAACTTGGTGCTGGAGCAATTCCAGAAGTAATGGCACTAATAAATTCCGCCTCTGTCATAGGTTGTAAAGCATAATTAGTAGCTTTTTGAATACCAATGGTACTGAAAGTTTCTTTACCTATATTTTTACCGCAAGCCGAACCAGGACCATGAGCGGGATACACTATTACGTCATCGGCTAAAGGCATAATTTTAGTGTTTAAAGAATGAAACATTTTAGCTGCCAACTCCTCTTTACTCATAAAACCATCTAGCAAATCTGGTCTACCTACATCACCAACAAATAAAGTATCTCCAGTAAAAACACAATGATCTTTTCCTTTTTCATCTTTTAACAAAAAGCTACTCGATTCCAAAGTATGTCCTGGAGTGTGAAGCACAATTATGTG
>JBIILW010000151.1:0-5258 GCA_044338265.1 Bacteroidia bacterium
AAAACAAAAAAGTATTGCGCTTGATAGTAGAATAAAAAAATGTTTGTGATTATAATTTCAAAAAAAAGAACGTATTTATTGCGTTCTTTTTTTTTGCTTTGCAATGAATAATAAAACAAAATGAAAGTAGAAATTTGGAGTGATGTGATGTGTCCGTTTTGCTATATTGGTAAACGAAAGTTTGAAACTGCATTGGCACAATTTGAACACAAAAATGAGGTAATTGTAGAATGGAAAAGTTTCCAATTAAATCCTAGCTTAGTGACAGATATAAGCAAAAATACCATTCAGCATTTGGCCGAAAGTAAAGGATGGACAATGGATTACACCCAACAATCTATTCAACATGTAACAGATGTGGCCACTGAAATTGGCTTACATTTTGATTTTGAAAAAGCAGTAGTTGCAAACTCATTTGATGCACACAGGTTATTACATTTAGCAAAAAAACACAAGCTTCAAAACCAATGTAAAGAATTACTATTAGCCGCTTATTTTACTGAAGGTAAAAATACAGCGGATCATGAAGTGCTCACAAATATTGGAATTAAAATTGGTTTAGATGCCTCAGAAATTTCTAATTTATTAGCAAGTAATCAATTTGCGGATGAAGTAAATAACGATATTCATCATGCGCAAGAAATAGGAGTTCGTGGAGTTCCGTTCTTTGTTTTGGACAATAAGTATGCTATTTCAGGTGCACAAAGCAGTGAAACTTTTTTAGCGGCTTTAACGCAAACTTGGAATGAAACTGTTATTGTAAAATGACATTCTGAAAAGCCGATTGCCATCAAATATCCGATCAATAGAAACCCTACAGAAGCATTGCTAGCTTGTTTTTATGGGAAAGTAAGGAATGTGATGGGAGATAAATTGTTTATTTTATTTATTCAGAAAAAGGATGATTAAACCGAATGTAAACGCTACTTGACCAATCCAAAAAAGAAACATCCATTTTATGATATCAGACTTTGAATCTGCAATTTCTTTTCTTATTTCTTGCTTTGCAATTTCAATATCTTTGTTTACAATTTTCTCAAAAGTATTCGTTTGTTTTTCAATAGTTTTTTGAGCTTTTGTGTCTATAAATTCTAATACCTGATTTGCTTCATTTTCTGAAAATCTAGCTTTTAAAATTTCGTAAACTTTTAATTCTAATGCACTCATGTATAATTATTTTCAGCAAATATATTGTTTTTATATACAAATCAAATACAACTCTTTTTGAAAATAAATAAAATTTAAAGCCGATTGCCACCAAATAGCCGAACAATGGAAACCTTTCAGAAGCATTGCCAGCTTGTTCTTATAGGAAAGTAAGGGAATGTAGTTTGAACTAAAACCGATAAGCAATATTTGCACCTAAAGGCGAAATATTATATTAGATTTTGTTTTGTTTTCCAGCTTTTTTGAGCGAATCACTACATTCATACCAATATGTCAATGAAATTATGTTTAAGACTAATCCTGCTCCTATTGAAACATAAGCTAATGTATTATCAACTTCAATTGTAGGAAAAGTAGATGTAGTACCATTACTTAATTTATATGTTTTTTCAATGGTATTGCTCCTGACTAAAAATGGTGACGCTGACAAAAAAATGGTTCCTAAAATATTTAATGTAACAGCAGTATTCATTTGAAAACCTGCTTTATCTAACCAATAAGCTTGTGTTTTTATTTCTTTGTTCAGATACAAAACACTTTTTGTAGTATCATTAAATAACGATTTGCTTACTTCTATTTCTGAATTTATTGTTTGTGAAATATCAAACAAAGTGTCATCGCCTAATGGTAATAATCTTACCACTAAGCTTTTATCAATTATTTTGACAATCCTTGGTTTATTTAATCGTTTATAAGTATAAACAGAATCGTCTAAACTAATTATTTGCGCTTCAATTGTATCAGTTTTTGTAAAAATTACATGTTGAGCTTTTGCAAATTTAAAAACGAAGAAAATGCAAATACAAGTGAAAATTGTTTTCATGCTGCAATATAATTATTGTCTTGAATAATCAATAACTCTAGTTAATCAATTCAACATTCAAAAATCAACATTCAAAATTATTTTAAACGTCCATCAAAGCTTCCACATGCTTCTTATTGGCTAATTGTCCGCAGGCAGCGTCTATGTCTTTTCCGCGGCTTCTTCTCACAGTGGCAGTCACTCCATTCTTTTCTAAATAAGCACAAAAGGCATCTATTTTTTTACTATCCGCTTTTTCAAACTGCCCGTCACCAGTTGGATTGTATTCAATGATATTTACTTTAGCAGGAACTTTTTTGCAGAATTTCAACAATAATTTGGCATCTTCCAAGCTTTCATTAAAGTCTTTAAAGGCTATGTATTCAAAGGTAATTCTGCTTTTTGTTTTGGCATAAAAATGTTGCAATGCTTTGCCAACGGCTTCCAAACTATTGCTTTCATTGATGGGCATGATCAAATTACGTTTTTCATCACTGGCCGCATGTAGCGAAAGTGCCAAACGGAACTTCACATTGTCGTCACCTAATTTTTCAATCATTTTAGCAATGCCAGCAGTACTTACCGTAATGCGTTCATTGCTCATGTTTAAACCTTCGGGTAAAGTAATTTTTTTAATGGCTCCCATTACATTGCTATAATTTAGCAAAGGTTCGCCCATTCCCATAAACACAATATTGGTCAATGGTTTTCCATAATGATTTTTAGCCCAATTTTTTATATGAACTACTTGGTCGTATATTTCGGCAGGTGTTAAATTACGTTCGCGTTTCATAGTTCCCGTGGCGCAAAACTTACAAGTTAAACTGCAACCCACTTGGCTACTTACACATGCGGTCATTCTATCCTCTGCTGGAATTAAAACGCCTTCTACCAAAAAACCATCGTGCAAACGGAAACTACTTTTTATTGTTTTATCGTCACTAACTTGTTTGTCCTGAATTTTAATGTGATTGATACAAAATTCTTCATTCAATAAAGCCCTTAACTCCACCGAAAGATTGCTCATTTCATCAAACGAAATGGCCGATTTTTTCCATAACCATTCATACACTTGCTGGCCTCTAAAAGCAGGCTGACCTTTTTTTACAAAAACGGCTTTTAACTCATCTAACGTGAGTTCGCGAATATCTATTTTGTTCAATATTTTGGGTAATATATAACTTATAATTCTTCATTGCGAGGTAAGAAGCTTCCGACAAATCGGAATCATTATTAGATTACTTCTTACAACCATTGACGATATTTTAAAATCTCTAATGCTAGACTAATGCTAAAAACAAAATCAGTCATGCAGCGCATCTCCTTTGTTCGGTAATCAATACTCCATTAGCTATATTAGTTGCAATAGAAAGGAGATTCCTTCTGAATGACTAACGTTTTAAATATTGACTTTTTGAAAAAATTACCCCTCGCAATGACGAAATGCATGCTTTATTTAAATTCAGCAATAACTGTTTTTCCACCCTTCACCACTTGGTTAAGGTTTACATTTATTTTGGTGCCTATGGGCAAAAACAAATCAACACGAGAACCAAATTTTATAAAACCCATTTCAGCGCCTTGTTCTGCTTGCTGTCCTTCTTTAACATACCAAACAATTCGTTTTGCTAATGCGCCCGCAATTTGACGGAACAATACCGAAACACCATCAGCTTTTTCAATAACTGTAGTGGTACGTTCGTTTTCAGTTGATGATTTTGGATGCCAGGCTACTAAATATAAACCTTTGTGGTATTTAAAATATTTTACGATTCCACCAATTGGATTGCGGTTTACATGCACATTGAAGGGACTCATAAATACAGAAACTTGAATTCTTTTTTCATTGTAGTATTCAGTTTCCATTACTTCTTCAATTACTACCACTTTTCCATCTGCAGGGCAAATTACTTGATTTTCATTTTGAGTAACAGTAACTGTTGGGTTTCTGAAAAATTGTAGAATGATAACCAAAAATACCACTGATAAAAACAAAATGGAGTTGATTAACCAATCAATTTCTGTAAAACCAATGGCAAAATTTAATGCAAATAAGCCTATTAATGAAATAAGTATCGTAGCTTTTCCTTCTTTGTGTAGCATGTATTAAAAGTGTTTTGAAATGGCAAATATAAAAAAAGCAACTAAATTTTGATTTTTTATTTCTTTTAGTTGCACTTTTCAAGAAAAATAAATCGATAATCATAAATTAAAGTTAATCATAAAAATGACTTAAAACAATTAAGCTCTTTTTTGGTATATCTATTTAGACTAAATATAAATAGTTCGAATAATTGTTTTAAATTTGCAATGCTAAACTTAAAAAAAAGTTAGAAAATGTCAGATACACAGGAAGTTGATATAATTGATCAGGTAGTAAGCCAAGAATACAAATACGGTTTTAGTACAGATATAGAAATGGAAACAGCTCCAATGGGGCTGAGCGAGGATATAGTTAGGTTCATTTCTTCTAAAAAAAATGAACCCGAATGGATGTTGGAATGGCGTCTAAAAGCATACCGTTATTGGTTAACTTTAGAGGAACCAAATTGGCAGAATTTTGATTTGAAACCAATCAATTACCAAGATATTATTTATTACGCTGCTCCAAAAGAAAAAATAAAATTAGATAGTTTAGATCAAGTAGATCCTGAATTATTGAAAACATTTGAAAAATTAGGAATCAGTTTATCAGAACAAAAACGCTTATCGGGCGTAGCAGTGGATGCAGTTTTTGATTCAGTTTCTATTGCTACCACTTTTAAAGACCAACTATATGAAAAAGGTGTTATTTTTTGTGCCATCAGTGAAGCATTGCATGAGCACCCAGAATTAGTAAAAAAATACATTGGCTCTGTAGTTCCTTACACCGATAATTATTTTTCGGCTTTAAACGCAGCAGTATTTAGCGATGGAAGTTTTGTTTATATCCCAAAAGGTGTTCGTTGCCCTATGGAACTTTCTACTTATTTCCGTATCAATGCTGAAAATACTGGTCAGTTTGAACGTACATTAATTATTGCTGACGATAACAGTTATGTAAGTTATTTGGAAGGATGTACCGCTCCCATGCGCGATGAAAATCAATTACACGCAGCTGTAGTGGAATTAATTGCCATGGAAAAAGCGGAAATAAAATACTCTACTGTTCAAAATTGGTATCCTGGTGATAAAGATGGAAAAGGTGGAATTTATAATTTTGTAACCAAACGCGGAAGTTGTGAAGGTGCACATTCAAAAATTAGCTGGACGCAAGTAGAAACTGGTAGCGCCATTACATGGAAATATC
>JBIILW010000152.1:0-5214 GCA_044338265.1 Bacteroidia bacterium
CATAGTACTTTTCCATGATTACACTTAAACTTTTGTATTCTTTATTTAAATGGGTAAAGCGCTTCATATCGGCCAAAATTGCTGGCTCGCTGATTAACTCTTCCACATTTTTAAATCGCTGAAATATAGCTTCTAATTTATCTAACATTGCTTATTAAGCTTTAAAATTGAGGCGCAAATATAAGACTCACACTGTTTAATAACTAATATTTTCATTTTTTGTTGTTTAGCTTTAATTTGCTCTGATTTCTTATGAATAAATTAAGAATAGTATTTCATTTTATAGTGAAAACTAAGCTACTTTATAATAGATTTGCTTTATAATTATTTAAAAAAAATGAAATACTTTTACCTATTTTTATGTTTGCTTTTGTCGTTAAATTTGACCGCCCAAGTCAATGCCAATAACGATGCAGCTCAAATAGATAGTTTAATTATAACGGCATATAAAATTGGTTCTCAAAATGTAGTAGAGGCTTTAGAAAATTCAAAAAAAGCTGCAAAACTGTTGGATAATAATTCCACAAATGCCCAAAAACTGAAAGTTTATAAATCTTTGGGAACATTTTATTATTTATCGGCAAACTTTAATTTGGCAATTGTCAATTATCAAAAAGCACTCAATTTTGAAACTGATATTACTTTAACAAAAGGTCAAATATATTATGCTTTAGGGAATTGTAATTTTGCCCTTGGCAATTTACCTAATGCATTGAATTTAAGTTTGGAAGCACTAAAAATATTTGACAACCTTCATGAAAAAAATGATTTATTAAATGCATATGTTTCCATTGCAAATATTTATGAAAGACAAAATAGTTTTTCAAAAGCCATAGAATTTAATTTAAAAGCGGCCAATATTTTTGAGCAAAACAAAAACATTTTTAGAACCCTTACCATATTTGAAAATGTTGGGAAAATTTATGCACTACAAAAAAAATATAACTTGGCCATTAACTATTATAACAAGGCATTAGGTATTTATAAAAATATTGGAAATAAAGCTGGTGAGGCCATTACGTATCAAAATTTAGCTAAACTTTTTTATAACCAAATGAATTATAAAACTGCTTTGGTGTATTATCAATTATCATACAAAATTGCAAAGCAAGCAAATTCAGAAGTACTGGAAACTAGTAACTTACTTGGCTTGGGGAATACGGAGTTAATGTTAAATAATTATGGTGTTGCGGAACAAAATTATAAGTTAGCATTGCAAAAAGCTAAATTACTGAACCAACGTTTTGAACTAAAGGAAGCTTATGAAGGTTTAGCCATTATTTCAAAATCAAAAAATAATGCTTTTGAATCCAAAACATTTTCAATGTTAAGTAATCAATTAAAAGATTCCTTGTTTAACGATTCAATATTAGCAAGTATTACCAATTTGCAATTGCTTTACGATAAGGAAAAAACACAACAGCAAGTAGTTTTATTGAAGAAAAATGAAGAATTAAGTAATATTCAACTCGTAAAAGAAAGACAAATTAAAAAAATGCTGATAGCTATTGTTATACTTTTTGTATTGCTAACAGTAGGTTTTTTATACTTTTATATAAATAATAAACGAATTAGTTCATCGCTAAAAAATCAGAATAAAAAACTCGAAATTCAAACCGAAGAATTAGAAAGGTTAAACAATGTAAAAGATCGTTTTTTTAGCATCATCAGCCACGATTTGCGAAATAATATGACCACTATGAAATTGTATTTTGACTTAATGAGTAATAAAAAATACAAGGCCGTAAACACAGAAGAATTAACCAAACAAATAGCATCATCCGTTGAAAACAATATTGATTTATTAGAAAACTTATTGGTGTGGGCTTCCTCACAAATAAAGGGATTGCCATTAAAATTTGAATCGTTAAACATATTTGAATTGGTTAATAAAAACATTGCTTTAGCGAACAGCATTGCTCATCAAAAAAACATTTCACTTGTTAATCTTTGTTTGGAAAATGACAAAGCTTTTGCCGATGAAAATACCATCAATTTGGTGTTACGAAACTTAATAGTAAACGCTATTAAGTTTACAAATGATGAAGGTAAAATCGCTGTTTCGAGTATAGTTACAAACTCTAAAATTCAAATTTCTATAGCTGATAATGGAGTGGGAATTGATAAAGAAAAATTAGATCAAATGTTTACCCAGCATAAAAATCCAAGTACGCAAGGAACCGCTAATGAAAAAGGAACGGGCTTAGGTTTATTGCTTTGTGCCGATTTTATCAAACAAAATAACGGTACTATATATGCCAAAAGTGAAAAAGGAAAAGGAAGTATTTTTACTTTTGAACTACCACTTTAAGTTGATAGACCATGCTCTATTGTCTAAAATATACCGTCTATCAACCAACAACTATCAACTGACAACTATTTTATAAAACATTTAGCAAAAATGGTATGTTTGTTTGCTTATAAAGAATAAAAAATTGAAGAATAAAATAAATAAACTGTACTTATTGGGAATAATGCTGATACAGATTTCAGCAATTGCACAAACCGGAAAGCTTTCCGAAGTTCAAAGATTGGCTTTTGATAAGGTCTATTTTAAAGCCATGAATGAAAAAATGCAAGGCAGTTATGACGATGCAGAACTCACATTTAGAGAAGCCATTATATTAGACAAGGAAAATGCGAACGTTTATTATCAAATTGCTGAAATAAACTTTGCAAAAAAACGGGTGAAAGAGGCCATTAAATTTGCGCAAATGGCGGTTCAATTAAATCCAACTAATATTTGGTATAACAACCTTTTAGCAGAATTATACAAGTCGAATAGAGCATATGAAAAGTCGGCCGATTTATATTTGGTAATGTATAATAAGTTAACCCCAGAATTGAATTACTTATATGAAGCTGCAACAAATTATTTTTATGTAAATAAATTCAGTAAATCAATTAAAATTTTAGATAAAATAGAAAAAATTATTGGTCCAAAAGAAGAAGTTATTATTAAAAAAGAACAAGTTTATTTACAAGCAAACAAAATAAATAAGGCCATTTTTGAAGTAGAAAGATTGATAAAGAATTATCCTACCGACCTAAAATACAA
Source organism: Bacteroidia bacterium (assembly GCA_044338265.1). Lineage (GTDB taxonomy): Bacteria > Bacteroidota > Bacteroidia > UKL13-3 > UKL13-3 > JAAFJM01. Next base: position 3,059 of record JBIILW010000152.1, read on the forward strand.
GGGAATGTTAGCCGATTTGTATTTGAGTAAAAAAGACGATCAAAAAGCCAATCAAATATACAATGAAATATTGCGTCAGGATCCTGAAAATGGATATGCTAACATTGCATTAAGTGAGTATTATCGATTAAAAAAGGAAAATGAATTGGCTTATTCTTATTTAAAGAAAGCAATTGCCTCACCTGATTTAGAAATTAAATATAAAATACAAATATTGGTTCCTTTTGTGTCGCCTGAGGTTATAGGAGATAAACGCAAACAAGCTTATGAATTAATTGATATTTTCAAAAATGCCCATAAAGCCGAAGCCAGCGCTACCATGCTTAAAGGCGATCTGTTGGCTCAAGATAATAGATTTGAAGAAGCAAGAATCGAATACCGTGAAACTGCTAAATTAGATGCAAGTAATATTTCTATTTGGCAACAGGTTTTGTATTGTGACCAAGAGCTTAACGATAATATAAGATTAATAGCCGACTGCGATAGTGCATTGGAGTTGTTTCCAACTGAACCCATGTTTTATAATTATAAAGCAATGGTAAGTTTACAAGAAAAACAATACGAAAAAGCCATAGATGCTGCCTTAAAAGGGGTGGAATTTGTAGTAGATAACGATAAATTAAAAGTGCAGTTTTTAAGCATTGCTGCCGATGCAGCACACTATGCAAAAAAACATCATTTGGTAGATTCAATATATGACCAAGCTTTATTAATAGATCCAAATAGTGCTTATGCATTAAACAATTATGCTTATTTTTTATGCTTAAGAAAAGTAAATTTGGAAAGGGCTGATAGCATGAGTTATTTAAGTTTGCAATTAGAACCAAACAGCGCAAGTTATTTAGACACGTATGGTTGGATTTTATACCAGAAAAAAGAATATCAAAAAGCAAAAAGTTATATTGAACAATCTTTAAAAATTTCGCCAAAAAGTGGGGAAGTGCTAGACCATTATGGCGATATTTTATACCAATTAGGGGAAAAGGAAAATGCCATTGAAAGCTGGAAAAAAGCCAAAGAATACAATGCTACAGGCGAGTTTTTAGAGGAAAAAATAAAGCAAGGAAAACTGATGGAGTAAAATAGTATAAATGTTGAAACGATTTAAATATTACAACTTTTCAAAAACTTGAAAGCTGTAATCAAATTTGTTTTTTTCGTCAGCTAAATTTTTAGTTTCATGGGTTAGTTTCCAATTAGTTTCTAATGATGGGAAAAAAGCATCAGCTTCAAAAACATGGTGGGTTCTGGTTAAATAAATAACAGACGCTTCATTCATTACTTGAGCGTATATACTGTCGCCACCTATTATAAAAAGTTCCGTTTCGTTCAGTGTTTTTGCATAAGCAATTCCTGCTGCTATGGAGTTAAATACAAAGCAACCTTCTATGGCATTGGTGTTTCTACTTATCACTATATTTGTTCTGTTAGGCAATGGTTTGCCTATGCTTTCATAGGTTTTTCGGCCCATTAATATAGAATGCCCAGTGGTTAAGGATTTAAAATGCTTTAAATCGGCTGGTAAATGACATAATAATTCATTGTTTTTACCAATTCCGTTTTGCTCGTCTGCAGCTACAATCATTGAAATTTTCATGCGGTAAAGGTATTATTCTATTTAAATTTATCCTAAAAGTATGACTACTTTTAATGAAAATTTTGGTGCTATGCTTTAATTTATTTATTTTGTTGAATAAATAACATTACAAGTATGAACGTAAACTTTGATTGTAACTTATGTGGCTGTAAAGAAGGAAAAACCATTCCTTTTAGATATGCTTTTAAGGATAAATTTTTATGGGGTGTAAAATGCAATAACTGCGAATTAGTTTCCATTTGGCCTAGGCCTACAGATGATGAAATAGTAGAAATGTATGCGTCAGATTATTTTACTGGTAACGATAAAGAAACCCATCACATGGAAGTGGCTTATGTCGATTTATTGGCCTCTGGCGATTATGCCGATGGAATAATCCATATTCAACAATACTGTAATTCAGGAAATATTTTAGATGTTGGTTGTGCCACTGGCAATTTCTTATATGCTTTAAAAAACAATGGTTACAACGTAAAAGGCATTGAACTTTCGAGTTTTGCTGCAGATTTTGGTCGTAAAAATTTTGACATTGACATAGTAAACAAACCTTACGATTTTA
>JBIILW010000154.1:0-5194 GCA_044338265.1 Bacteroidia bacterium
TGAAGAACTTTAATTGTTGTTTTACCATCTTTTTTATCCTAAAACCCCCATTTCTTCTATCTTCATATCATTCTTAAAAGACTATTCTGAATAGTTTATCCTTTTTTATCTTTATTTATAAATTCCTTTTTGGTTAATATTTTTTGAATAAAAATTGTACTCTATTTTTAAATTTATGTTTTTGAAGATAGTAATTGTTGTGAAATTTAAAAAATTTGTTCTTATGAAACCAAATATCATTATAAGTTAAATTATATATAGTAGCAGTGTTACAATCCTAAAAATTGAAATATTATATGTTAATAGTGTAGTTTTCTATGTGCGATACTGATATGGTAAATTTATTTGTGATTATTTTATCCATTTTTATTAAAAGGTTTTTCAAAACTTAAAATCATCGGGTTATATTTGCATCAAATTTTAAAAATAAGAATGGATAAACTATCATATATATCTAATGCTGATGTAACTGCAATAGAGAATATTTACGAACAATATTTAATTAATAAGGATTCAGTTGATTTTGGGTGGCAAAAGTTTTTTGAAGGCTTTGAGATGGGCCAACAAAAATTTAATGGTAATAGTACAACACAAAGTTCGCCTGTTTTATCAGAAGATATTTTAAAAGAAATAAACGTACTTAATTTAATAAAAGGTTACAGATCACGTGGTCATTTATTTACAGATACAAACCCAGTTAGAGAGAGAAGGCAATATTATCCTGATTTAGCCATTGAAACCTTTGGTTTGAAAAAAAGTGATTTAGACAAAACATTTAACGCAGGAGTGGAAATTGGAATTGGGCCAACTAAGCTGAAAGATATTATTTCGCATTTAGAACAAACATACTGCAAAAGCATAGGTGCAGAATATATATATATAAGAACTCCTGAAAAAATTGCTTGGTTACAAGCAAAAATGGAAAGTTGTAAAAACACGCCTCAATTAAAATTAGAAGAAAAAAGGCATATACTTTCTAAGTTAAATCAAGCTGCAGTTTTTGAGAATTTTATTCACACAAAATTTGTTGGGCAAAAGCGCTTTTCATTAGAAGGTTTAGAAACATTAATTCCCGCTTTGGACGAAGTAATTCAATATGGTGCGGAGTTAGGAGTAGAAGAGTTCGTTTTAGGGATGGCTCACAGAGGTAGATTAAATGTATTGGCAAATATTTTAGGCAAATCGTATGAAGATATATTTAAAGAATTTGAGGGGAAAAGTGCGGAAGATGAAGGAATATTTGAAGGTGATGTAAAATATCATTTAGGTTTTTCATCTGATATAGCAACACGAAATAACAAAAATGTGAAATTAGTTTTGGCACCTAATCCATCTCATTTGGAAACTGTAAACCCTGTAGTTAAGGGATTAACAAGGGCTAAATTAGATAAGGAATACAAAGGAAACATAGATAAAGTTGCGCCAATTTTATTACATGGAGATGCATCAATTGCGGGCCAAGGTGTAGTTTATGAAGTATTACAAATGGCAGGTTTAAAGGCTTATTCCGTTGGAGGTTGTATTCATATTGTAACCAATAATCAAATTGGGTTTACTACCAATTATACTGATGCTAGAACTTCTACTTACTGTACTGATGTGGCAAAAACTACTTTATGCCCAGTATTTCATGTGAATGCAGATGATGCGGAAGCAGTAGTTTATACCGTAAAATTAGCAATGGAATATCGTCAAGAATTTAATAGCGATGTATTTATTGACTTATTAGGTTACAGAAAATATGGCCATAATGAAGGTGATGAACCACGATTTACTCAACCATTATTATACAGAGCCATTGCAGCGCACCCAAATCCAAGAGAAATATACAATCAAAAACTATTAAGTGCAGGAACTGTAGAGGCTGATTTGGCGAAGGAAATGGATGCTGAATTTAGAAAAGAATTACAAGAAAAATTAGAAAGTGCAAAAGCAGCGGAGGTTTCTAAAGCGAAGAATTTTTTAGCAGAAAATTGGGAAGGATTCCGATCTGCAAAAATGGAAGATTTTGACCATTCACCTAATACAAGTATTGAAAGTAAATTATTTTTAGAGTTAGCTTCAAAAATTACTGATATTCCAAATAATTTTAAGGCTTTTAGTAAGATAGAAAAACTATTTAACGATAGAAAAAACATGATCAAAAACAATAATTTTGATTGGGCTATGGGCGAATTAATGGCCTATGCTTCTTTATCGAACGAAGGCCATGGAGTACGAATGAGTGGACAAGATTGCGAAAGAGGTACATTTAGCCATAGACACGCAATTATAAAGCAAGAAGACAGTGAACGAGAACATAATATTTTAGACAGTTTAGGTGAATTAAAAAAAGGAAATGTGGAGTTTTATAATTCATTATTAAGTGAATATGCAGTACTCGGATTTGAATATGGATATAGCATGTTTACACCTAATGATTTAACAATTTGGGAAGCACAATTTGGAGATTTTGGTAATGGAGCACAAATTGTAATTGATCAATATTTGGCAAGTGCGGAAACAAAATGGAAAACTTATAGCGGTTTAACATTGATGCTTCCTCATGGTTATGAAGGTCAAGGACCAGAACATTCGTCGGCAAGGATAGAACGTTTTTTACAACTTTGTGCAAATTGGAATATGCAAGTATGCAATATTACTAAACCTGCTAATTATTTTCATGCATTACGCAGACAATTGAAACGTGATTTTAGATTACCATTGGTAATAATGACGCCAAAAAGTTTATTACGTCATCCAAAATGTGTAAGTAAACTGGAAGAGTTTACAAGTGGTGGATTTCTAGAAGTAATTGATGATAATTTTACAGACAAAAAATCTGTAAAAAGAGTATTGATTTGTTCAGGTAAAATTTATTATGAATTATTAGAATTTCAACAAAAAAATGATAGAAAAGATGTGGCAATAGTAAGAATGGAACAGTTATATCCAATGCCCATAAAACAACTGTCAGCAATTTATAAAAAGTATGAAGGTGTTGAATTTTATTGGGTTCAAGAAGAACCTAAAAATATGGGTGCATGGTTATATTTAATGCGTTGGGATAATAACTTACATTTAAAAAGAATAAGTAGGGAAAGTAGCGCATCAACGGCAACTGGATATAGTAAAGTTCATGCTGAGGAGCAAGCATTAATTATAGAAAAAGCATTTAAATTTAAATTATAAATTATTAAAGAAAAAAGCATGAAATTATTTAAAATATTTATAGGTTTTTGGTTGTTAATAGGTACATTTTTTGGAGTTTCGTTGTTTTTTCCTAGAGAGTTTAAAGTAGATAGAAGTATTGTTATTGATAAGCCAGTTTATGAAACATTTGCTTATTTAAACAATATTCAAAATATAGCAAAATTAAGTCCTTGGGATAAAAAAATAGACAGTACAATGTCGTGGTTTTTTTCACAAAAAATTTCAGGTAAAAATGCTAGTTACTATTTTAAAGGAGATTTATTAGGCAGTGGTTATTTAAAAATAGTAGATTGTGTTCCAAATGAAAAACTTGAAACAATATTAAATATAAAAAATGGTGAACTTACTTCGGGAAGTACATTTTATTTTGAAGCCATTGGCCCAGATAAAACAAAATTAAGTTGGAGAGATTATAAAGATGTTGGGTTTAACCCTTTTCATAGGTATCAAATTCCTTCTAAAACTACTCAAACTGAATTACAATTTGATGAAGGATTGGTAAAGATAAAAATTGCTGTAATGAGTAATTAGGTAATTAAGAAATTGAATATTCTTTGCTAATTGCCAATTGCTAGCTGCAAATTGTATTTTACCAACCAGTAGCAACTATTCTAACTTTTTCTATTTCACCATCATTATTATAGGTTTTTTTAACTTTTAAATCATGGTTTGAAACCATATTGTAGATAGACAAAACATTTAACCCAATTGATTCAGCTAAAGTAATATTTTCAGCTGAATTTGTAGGTTTATTCACAGCAATTACTTCCGATTGAGCAGTAATTTGAAGCTGATTTTTTAAATAACTAGTTAAACTTCTATCTTTGTTTTCAATATTAACTGATTCAATATTTTGAAAGGCAATTTGATTATTATTTGGTATATATTTATCCGCATTATTTTCCTTTAAAGCATGTTTTTCATCCAAATTTGGTGGTTCAATTTGAGCAATGTTATTATTAATTAAACTATTATCTGTTATTATTTTTTTAGGTAATAGAATTGGAGTTACTGACTGATTATTGTTATTATTTAAAGGGTTTTCTTTAAATAAATTTTTGTTGTTCTTATTTAAAGGAATTGCTGGAGAAACCATTGGTTTTTTACCATTCTTTTTAACTAAAGCAGCATTTACTCCTCCAAATGCCAACATTTCTTTTTCGTTATCCCGTTGTAATTGAATAGGAATATTATTTTTAGATTTTAAAATCTTTGAAATTGAATCTTGTTTTGCTTTAACAATGGCTTCATGATTAGCTAACTGATTTTTGGAGTTAAAATTATTTGCAAAATAAAATACAATAATTACTGCAATAAATAGTGCTGCAATTGCAGATATTTGGGTATATAAAGGTAATTTTCTAAAAGGCGTTTTGACTAAACTTTCTTTATTCTTAAATAGTATTTTTGAATCAGGGATAAGCTTAGTTTTTAAAAATAATTCATATGCTTTTTCAAGCTCTGGATAGCTATTTATTTCACTTAATAAAACATCTTTTTCTGATTGGGATAAATCGTTTTCAATTAAAGCAATAAGTTTTTCATCATAGTTGTTTACATTTATATTTGTTGGCTTAAGTAATAATGAACTATCAAATGAATTATGTTCAAATGGAATTAATTTTGATGAATTAATTAGTATTTCAAATTCTTCTTTTAAAACTGGATTTTGGTCTAAAAAAATCAATAAATTAGCGGAATCAATTTCATTTAACATACCGTCAAAAAAATCAATTACATATACCTCATAATTATTAATATTTATTTCCATTTTACTTTTTTAATTCCTTTGTTACATTTTATAAAGCTATACAGTTGCATTTAAAATATTTAAACTACGTTTTCATATGAACCAATGAATTTTTTCATACTTAATCTTGCTCTATAAATATATACTTTTACTTGACTTTCGTTTAAACCTGTAATTTTACCAATTTCATCGTAAGAGTAGCCTTCATAATCACGTAACATAACAACACTTCTTTGGGTTTCATTTAATTTA
>JBIILW010000155.1:0-5159 GCA_044338265.1 Bacteroidia bacterium
CCTGTGATGGTGCTTTATTGATTGTTGATTCTAGTCAAGGTATTCAAGCACAAACTATTTCAAATTTATATTTAGCCATTGACCAAGGTTTAGAAATTATTCCTATTTTAAATAAAATAGATTTACCAAGCTCCATGCCTGAGGAAGTCAGCGATCAAATTATTGATTTAATTGGTTGTGATTATGAAGATATTTTAAGGGCAAGTGGAAAAACCGGACAAGGTGTTTTAGAAATTTTAAAAGCTGTGGTTGATAGAGTTCCTCCTCCGAAAGGAAATGTTACGGCTCCGTTAAAAGCATTAATTTTTGATTCTGTATTTAATTCTTTTCGTGGAATTATAGCTTACTTCAGAATTATAGATGGGATAATAAAAAAAGGCGATAAAGTTAAATTTATGGCTACTGGCAAAGAATATTTTGCTGACGAAGTAGGTGTTTTAGGTCTTGAAATGGAACCAAGAAGTGAGGTAAAAGCGGGAGATGTTGGTTATATTATTTCAGGAATAAAAGAAGCAAGAGAAGTAAAAGTAGGTGATACTTTAACTACTGTAGTTAATCCAACTGCCGATATTATTAATGGTTTTGAAGACGTAAAACCAATGGTTTTTGCTGGAATTTATCCGGTAGACACTGACGATTTTGAAGAGTTACGTGAAAGCATGTATAAATTACAATTAAACGATGCTTCATTGACTTTTGAACCTGAAAGTTCTGCTGCTTTAGGCTTTGGTTTTCGTTGTGGATTCCTTGGAATGCTGCACATGGAAATTATTCAAGAACGATTGGAGCGCGAATTTAAAATGACAGTTATTACAACTGTTCCAAACGTAAGTTACCATGCTTACACAAAAAAAATGGATTTAATTGTTGTCAATAATCCAAGCGATTTACCAGATCCAAACCATATTGAATACATTGAAGAGCCATTTATAGCCGCCACCATTATTAGCAGTGCTGAATTTGTTGGACCAATTATGGGTTTATGTTTGGGAAAACGTGGCATGTTAAAAAGCCAAGTTTACTTAACGATGGATCGAGTTGAAATGAAATTTGACATGCCATTAGCAGAAGTGGTTTTCGACTTTTTTGATAAATTAAAAACCATTTCTAAAGGTTATGCTTCCTTCGATTATCATCCAATTGGCTACGTACAAAGTGATTTGGTTAAACTAGATATTTTATTAGCTAAGGACAATGTGGATGCGCTTTCGGCAATTATTCACAGAGACAGAGCTTATGATTGGGGTAAAAAAATATGTGAAAAATTAAAGGAATTAATCCCTCGTCATCAATTTGAAATACCCGTACAGGCAAGTATTGGTGCTAAAGTTATTGCTCGCGAAACCATTAAAGCATTGCGAAAAGATGTAACTGCAAAATGTTATGGTGGTGATATTTCACGTAAACGTAAATTATTAGAAAAACAAAAAGAAGGTAAAAAACGCATGCGTCAGGTAGGGAACGTAGAAATTCCTCAATCGGCATTCATGGCAGTTTTAAAAATTGACTAGACATTAGTTGATAGTTGTCCGTTGATGGTTGATAGACGATAACTTATATATTTAATTCCTTTTACTATCAACTGACAACAATCAACTGACAACTAAAAATGGTAAAAACAAATTTCATTGATTGGGGATTAATTGATTACCAAGAAGCTTGGGATCAACAAGAAGCAATTTTAAAACAAAAAGTTGATACCAAATTAGCTGAACGCGAATTACCTATTGAAGCTAAAACGTTATTAAGCAATGAACTTATTTTTTGTCAGCATCCTCATGTTTATACATTAGGAAAAAGCGGTTCCTTAGATAATTTATTGCTCAATGAAGAAGATTTAAACAAAGCAGAAGCCACATTTTATAAAATAAATCGTGGTGGAGACATTACTTATCATGGCCCCGGCCAATTAGTGGCCTACCCTATTTTAGATTTAGAACAATTTTTTACAGACATTCATAAATACCTTCGGTTTTTGGAAGAAGCCGTGATTAATACCATTGCTCATTATGGAATAAAAGGTGGAAGATATGAAGGTTTTACCGGAGTTTGGATTGATGCTGACAAAGCATCAGCACGAAAAATTTGTGCCATGGGAGTACGTTGTAGTCGTTGGATTACCATGCACGGATTGGCTTTAAATGTAAATACCAATTTAGCTTATTTTAAAAATATTGTCCCTTGCGGCATTGACGATAAAGATGTTACAAGCATTGCCCGTGAAATTGGCTACGATGTTGATTTTAATGAAGTAAGCAACATTTTAAAAAATGAAATTGCCAAGCAATTTGAAATGATCATTGTAAATAAATAATTGATTAATTGTCCATTCAATTAAAAAATACTTTAAATTGATACTTAGCAAACTTCAATTATAGATTATTTGCTAAGTATCTATTATTTTATGAGGGAATGCTATTTCAAGAAATCGTTAAAATATTGATTTATCTTTTTAAATAAATGAACTCTATCTTTTCCCATTACATTATGTTCATGAGTGGGATAAACTGCATAATCTATTAATTTGCCATCATCCACACATTGTTTAGCATAATTTAAAGTATGGTTCCAAAGTACAGTGTTATCGTTTGTTCCATGAATTAAAAGTAATTTTCCTTTTAAGTTTTTGGCATAATTTAACAAATTATTTTCTTTATAACCTTCAGGATTTTCTTGTGGAGTATCCATGTATCTTTCGGTATACATAATTTCGTACATACTCCAATCAATTACAGCGCCACCTGCTACTCCAACTTTAAAAATATCGGGTGTACGAGTTAATAAACTGGTGGTCATAAATCCTCCAAAACTCCAACCATAAACTCCTAATTTTGTTGAATCAACAAACTTTTGTTGCTTTAAAAAACTTATACCAGCCAATTGGTCTTCCATTTCATATTTACCCAAATGACGGTGTGTAACATTTTCAAAATCTAATCCACGGTTCAGTGAACCTCTGTTATCTAAAGTAAAAATTACATAACCTTGTTGCGCAAAAGCAAGCATCCAAAGTTCTGCTTGTCCTAACCAACTATTAGTAACCATTTGTGCATGCGGACCACCATAAACATAAACTATTACAGGATATTTTTTTGTCTCATCAAAATTAGCAGGTTTAATCATTCTATAGTTCAAATCAGTAATTCCATCAGGCGATTTAATCTTTCCTAAACTAATTTCTGTAGGTAAATAATTTACAATTGGGTTCACTGAATTTACCAATGAACCATATATTCTACCTTTGTTATCGTTTAAAATAATTTGACGAGGCGTACTAAAATTACTGAAATTATCAATGATAAAAACACCGTCATCACTCACCATTGAATTATGAATTCCTTCCATTTTATTATGTTGCGTAATTTTAGCATTTTTCATTTCTACTGAATATAAATATTTATTCATTCCATCGGCAGAAAATGCGTTAAAATACAAGTTTGAACCTGTAGCATCAAAACCAACTATTTCACTAATATGTTGCTTCATGTTAGTCAATTGTTTTAATAATCTTCCCCCTCTTTCATATAAATACAAATTATTAAATCCGTTGCGTTCACTCATCCAAACAAATTGTTTTTCATTGTTTTTAACAAACAAAACTGGTTTTTCCGGCTCTACATATTTTAAATGTGTTTCAGTAAATAATGTTTTAATATATTTACCAGTAATGCCATCATATAAATTCAATTTCATTTCGTTTTGGGCCCTGTTCACCACAGCTATGTATAAATATTCTTCATTAGGACTCCAAGCAATATTTGTTAAATATTGTTCAGCGGGTTCACCTGTTTCTACTTCTATATTTCTCTTCTTTACAAAATCATAAATATTTACTTTTACCTCATGGCTTTTAGCTCCCGACATTGGATATTTAATGTTTTCAATTTTAGATGGCTTGCTATCAAACTTCATTAAAGCATAGTCTGTTACCATATTTTCATTCATAGAATAATAGGCTAATTTATTGCCTTTTGAACTCCAAAAAGTACCCTTAACAATTCCAAATTCATTTCTATGAACAGCTTTTCCATTCACTACACTTACACCATTATTATTTGCAATAATCATATCCGATTGAACGATTCCATCTTTTTTTCCTTTTTTCTGATATTCTAATAAAGTAAAAATGGATGAAGCGTCACTTACAAACAATTGATCATTTACAGTATAAGCTAATCTGTTTGAAACTTTCTCGTAATCTAAATTTTCAGCATTTCCACTTGCTTTCGCTATAATATTGGTTTTTTTAGTGGTAAAATCGTATGTAAATACGGAGTTATTATAGGTATATATAATTGAATTATTATCGCTCCAGGAAAAAAAAGGAAAACGTTCAAACTTAATATCCTCGGGCATTACACCATAAAATGAATTGTATAAATCTTCCACTTTTAAAATGGTATCTCGGTTCAAATTGGGAGTATTGATATAAATTAAAACTTCTTTACCATTTTGCTTACCAACATAGCTCATTGTTTTATTATCGGGTTTCCACATGAGCTGACTTAAACGCTCAGGCGCAAGTGTGGTTCTACCTTTTAATATAGCATCATCAATAGATAAAATTTGATTTTGAGCTTGTGTAAATCCAACACAAAAAATGGAAATCATTAAAAATATATTTTTCATAGTAATTTTTTATTTTCAGTCTGCGATAATACCAAATACATTTACATTTTGAAAACCTTTTATCAATAATAAACTGTTTATTTAAAACATTCGTTTAATAGAATTGAAATAAAATTTTTGTGAAAAACTAATATATGACAAAACTTCCAATAAAATATAAAGCATAAAACATAAATTGCGTCCTTAATATATTGAAAAATAAATGTCAAATAAACCATTAATTTTAATAACCAACGATGATGGAATAACTGCACCAGGAATTAAAGCTTTGGTAAATGCGGTGAAAGATTTAGGCGAAATTATAGTGGTAGCACCCGATGCACCTCAAAGTGCAATGGGACATGCAATAACAATTAGTAAGCCATTACGATTGGCACAAACAGATTTGTATGGCGAAATAAAATCGTTTCAATGCAGTGGAACTCCGGCTGATTGTGTAAAATTAGGCGTTGATAAAATAATGCACCGCAAACCAGATTTATTACTTTCAGGAATCAATCACGGAAGTAATTCGTCAATAAATGTGTTAT
>JBIILW010000156.1:0-5146 GCA_044338265.1 Bacteroidia bacterium
ATCGTTGTAAATAAAAGTTATAGCATCTAAATCGTTGGTATTTGCAGTGCGTAAAATCATATTTATTATTTATTCAGCATGGTCAAATACTTGATTGGCTAAAAGCAATGAATTGGTAAATTCAGTATCATTTAAACCAGTTTCCAATTTTAGGTTGTTAAAATAAGAAAACATGTTTTCGGTAGGCATATTTCCTGTTAAATCATCAGCTGCCATTGGACAACCACCAAAACCTTTCATTGCGCCATCAAAACGTTTACAACCATTTTCATAAGCTGCTTTAATTTTTTCTTGCCAAGTATTTGGAGTGGTGTGTAAGTGCGCACCAAATTCAATATTGGGAAAATTAGGAATTAAATGTTTGAATAAATAAGCTATCGTTTCAGGATTTGCAATGCCAATGGTATCGCTCAATGAAATAATTTTGATGCCTAATTGATCCATTTCTTTCACCCATTTTTCTACTATTTCAGTGTTCCAATTATCGCCATAAGGATTTCCAAAACCCATAGAAATATACACCACTAATTCTTTGTAATTGCTAGCGCAAAGCTGTTGAATGGCTTTTATTATTTCCAAACTTTCAGCCATGCTGCTGTTGGTATTTCGTTGCTGAAAAGTTTCACTGATAGAAAATGGAAAACCTAAATAAGTTATTTCAGGATATTGAACAGCCATTTCAGCTCCTTTTAAATTAGCAATGATGGCTAACAGTTTAGTATTAGTTTGTGCTAAATTTAATCCTGCCAAAACTTCTTTGGTATCGGCCAATTGAGGAATGGCTTTTGGCGATACAAAACTACCAAAATCTATGGTATCGAAACCTACTTTTAACAGCTGATTGATATAATCAATTTTGGTTTGAGTTGGAATAAAATGGTGCAAGCCTTGCATGGCATCGCGCGGACATTCAATAATTTTTATAGCCATATGTTAATAGGTTGTATAAGGATAAAATGCATCTTCAAAATGCAAAATTTCTGTCTCAGTTTTTGATTTAATAATGGCAATAATATCAAACCTTATTTCACAAGTTAACTCATTACTTTCTTGGTATAATAAGGCCGCTTCCACTAAAGTTTTTTGTTTAGCTTTACTCACCGCATTTTCAGGATTTACCAAATTACTATTCCTGGTTTTTACCTCTACCATTACCAAACAATTTTGTTGCTTTGCAATGATATCGACTTCGGTTTTTTGTTGCCTATAATTCCTTTCAAGAATTTCAAAACCTTTATTTAACAAAAAGTCACAAGCCAATTGCTCTCCAATTTCACCTGTGACTTTATTGTTATTCTTCATTTTTTTTGTTGATAGGTTGAAAGGTTAATTAAGTTAATAAGTTAATAAAGTTATTAGTAAAGATTATCTATCATCTATCGTCCATCGTCTATCAACTGACAACCATCAACTATCAACTACTTATTCATGAACTCAAGTACTTTATTCACCATATTTTTTGATCCCATAATAATAGGAACACGTTGGTGAATTTTAGTTGGTTCAACATCTAAAATACGCATGGTACTTGTAGTTGCTAATCCTCCAGCTTGTTCCGCAATATAACTCATGGGAATTCCTTCAAACAATAAACGTAATTTACCATTTGGGCTTTTTGCCGTAGGCGGATAAATGAACACACCACCTTTTAATAAATTACGGTGAAAATCGGCTACCATAGAACCAATATAACGAGCAGTATATGGTCTGTCGGTAGTTTTATCTTCTTCTTTTACCCAAGCCAAATAATCCTTTATTCCTTGTGGAAATTCAGCCGCGTTCCCTTCATTAATGGAATAAATTTTACCGTTGTCAGGTATTTTTATATCAGCATGACTTAAGCAAAACTCACCAATACTAGGATCTAAGGTAAATGCATTTACACCATTTCCAGTACTAAAAACCAACATGGTAGATGTACCATAAAGCACGTAACCAGCAGCTACTAATTTATTTCCAGCTTGCAAAACATCGGCATCAGTTGGTTCAGTTCCCACTTCAGTTACTCTTTTATAAATGGAGAAAATAGTTCCAATAGAAACATTCACATCAATATTAGAAGAACCATCCAAAGGATCCATGCAAATTACATACTTCCCATTTTTTGAAAAAGTTCCTTTTAAAGGAATAATACCTTCGTTTTCTTCACTTGCTATTACACATACTTCACCACCTTTGCTAAAAGTAGCAATGAAAGTTTCGTTACCAATAATGTCTAATTTTTTTACATCTTCATCTTGCACATTTACACTGCCATGGTCACCTAAAATATTGGTTAAGCCAGCCTTATTTACCTCTCTACTAATTATTTTTGATGCAATTCCAATATCGCGCAATAAGCGTGAAAGTTCTCCTTTTGCGTAAGGGAAATCTTGTTGTTTTTCTATAACAAATTGACCAAGGGTAGTAAAATTTTCCATAAATATGCTTTAAATTTTAGCAATGATAATACAATCTACTTAAAATGTATTTAGGTTTGACTAAAAGCAGTAATTTTAGATAAACGATGCTTTCATTTTTTATTGTAAGTTAGTTTACTAAAAAAATTGAACACAAAAATCAATTCATTGCTTTAATTTGTAATAATTGTTTAATTTTTTTATTTGAAATTAGTAACTGTTATTATTTTTATATTGCTTTGAAAAAAAATAAATTATGATAACTGTTGTAATAATTGGAAGTGGAAATATGGCTCAAGCTATTATTAATGCTTGTCAAAACACCGACATTGATATAGTTGGTATTTACAGTAGAAATCATGAAAAATCGTTTGAAATTGCAAAGCAAAATAGCATCAATTATTTTGAAAACACCTTAGATATTCCAACTAACGCAGATTTATACTTACTTTGTGTTAATGACGATGCGATAGAAAATGTTTCAAATAACTTAGTTGTAAATGGTGGTTTAGTGGTACATTTTTCAGGTTTAAAAAATATAAATGAAATTGGAAAACAGGAGAATAAAGCGGTGTTTTGGCCAATTGAATCCATAAATAAAAACATTTTTACCAATTTTAAAAATACACCCATTTGTATTGAAGCAAATTCTGATGAAAATTATAGAATAATTGAAGCATTTGCTGACAGACTTTCAAATAAAGTTTTGAATATAAACAGTGAAAAACGCCAGTATTTTCATTTAGCAGCTACCATTACCAATAATTTTAGTAATCACTTAATTGCATTGGCAAAAATTGAATTAGACCATCAAGGATTGGATTATCAAATTTTAAAGCATTTATTAAGTAATGCTTTAAATAATTCCTTTAATTTTGAGCCTCAAAATACTCAAACCGGTCCAGCTTTTAGAAACGATTTGAAAACCATGCAAAAACATTTGGATTTAATTGAAAATAATCAATTAAAAACCTTGTATCAATTAATGAGTAAAAGTATATTCGAATTAAAACAGAACAATAACAATGCGTAAAATATTTATTATATTATTTATTCTTTTATCATGCTCAAGTTTTGCCTCTAGGATTTTAATTCCTATGGATGAAAACCAAAAAAACCATTTAAAAGCTTATGGCGTAGCATTTTGGGTTTTACAAAAAGACATTGAAGTAGATTGGCTTTTGAACTTTAAAGCGGGTAGTTTTATGTTTGGCTATGAGCAAAGTTACGAGCGCGAGCTAAAAATTAGGGGTGTAAGTTATGAAGTAATTAGCGAAGCGCAGGTGAGTGAAATTTTATTACAAATAGCCAAACCTGATGTAAACATGGAGTTAGTAAAATTATATAAAGCGCCCAAAATTGCTGTGTATTCACCTAAAACCAAACAACCTTGGGACGATGCCGTTACCATGGTTTTAACTTATGCAGAAATTCCTTATGAAGTTGTTTTTGATGATGAAGTATTAGGCGAAAAATTATTAAAATACGATTGGCTTCATTTGCACCACGAAGATTTTACGGGTCAATACGGTAAGTTTTATGCGCAGTTTGCTAATGCTGCTTGGTATCAAGCGGAGGTGAGGGAAAATGAAGCAGTGGCGGCAAAACATGGATTTAAAAAAGTTTCTGAATTGAAATTAGCTGTTGCAAAAAAAATAAGGGATTTTACTTTAGGTGGTGGGTTTTTATTTGCCATGTGTAGCGCTACCGATACTTACGACATTGCTTTAAGTGCCGATGGGGTTGATATTTGTGAGCAAATGTTTGATGGTGATCCTGCCGATCAAAATGCAAATAGTAAATTGGATTTTAGCCAAACTATTGCTTTTAAAGAATATAATTTAGTTATGAATCCTTTTGAATACGAATATTCATACATTGACGCAAGTCCTGAAACTCGCCCAATTAATGAAAGTAATGATGTATTTAACCTGTTTGATTTTTCTGCTAAATGGGATTTAGTTCCTACCATGCTTTGCCAAAATCATACTTCAACCATTAAAGGTTTTATGGGACAAACTACTGCTTTTAGAAAACAATTTATTAAAAGTGAAGTGCTCATTTTAGGTGAAAACAAACAGTTAAAAGAAGCAAGATACATTCATGGAAATTTAGGTAAAGGTACTTGGACTTTTTATGGCGGACATGATCCTGAAGATTACCAACACATAGTAGGGGAGCCACCTACAGATTTAAACCTTCATCCTAATTCACCTGGTTACCGTTTAATTTTAAACAATATTTTGTTTCCAAGTGCCAAGAAAAAGAAGCTAAAAACCTAGTAGTTTTTGTTAAAAAAAATAAATGTAATTAATACGAAAATGCAAATACTGCATTTACATCTTTTAGTTCTATGATATTCACTCCATCGCTCACTTTACACGTAAACAGTACTTTTAATTTGATGGTTTTTTTACCAGGAACCATGTCTTTATAACTACTCACTTCATTTACATAAAATCCTGTAAATTGTTCAATGTTTCTGGAAGAATATTTTGTTCCATTAGGACTGGTATAATCAACAATTATTTTATTAAACTGTAATGTATCTCTGACAGGAATAATGCTGTAGGAAAAATTTGCGCTACAATCAGTATTTGCTGCAGTTGCCAAGTTTTTACTCACTATAATCGTATCATTTGTAGCTTTGTTGATGGCTAGCAAATCTACTTTGTAAACGCCTTCATTTGAAAAGGCTGGTAATTCAAAAATTTTCCCTTTGGGATTTGAATTGGTTTGCAAGTTAT
>JBIILW010000004.1:0-17563 GCA_044338265.1 Bacteroidia bacterium
GTTCATTTTATTGCTTTGCTTTTCAGCATCAACAAAGGCTTTTCCTTTTTCTAAACGCAAAGCCGCAATGTGTTTTTGGGCTTCTAATAAGTTTGGTGAAAGCACAAAAGTATAAGGACTTGCGGCAATGTTATTGCATAGCAAACTAAATAAAAAGACAAATATGAAAACGAGGTTTTTGATAAGCTAAAAAATTATTCGGTAATAAATAATGCCTTCAACTCAGTGGCTTCATCAGGTTTCATTTTTCCGGCTAACACCAAACGCAGTTGACGCCTGCGAAGTGCGCCATCAAATCGTTTAATTTCTTCGGGCGTTTCAGGATTTAAAGCTGGTACTTTTAAAGGCGAACCATTTCTGTCTAAAGCCACAAAAGTATAATAAGCTTCGTTGCTTTTAAATCGGTCGCCATTTGGAATATTTTCGGCATGTACCAAAATGTGAATTTCCATAGAGGTATTAAACGAGCGAGAAACATAAGCTTCCAATGTTACTACATCGCCCAAATGAATGTTTTTACTAAAACTTACACTATCAACCGAGGCGGTAACCACCACTTTTCCGCTGTGTTTTTGCGCTGCAATGGCGGCACAAATGTCCATCCAATGCAATAACTTTCCACCCATTAAATTATTTAAAGTATTGGTATCGTTAGGCAAAACCAATTCGTTCATAATGGTATAGCTATCTTTTGGTGTTTTTATTATATCCATTTTTATATTTTTAAAATATGGTTGCAAGGTAACAACTACAAGGTTTATTAAAAATCAAATAATACAAAGCTTGTGTTATTTACTTAAACGGGCAAATGTGTTCTTTGTTTTTTATAAATATAATTGGCCATAAAAATTAAGGCCAATAATATAATTAACCAATTTTGGCGGGTGCAATATCGGTCTTCCAATCCTACCAAACCTCCTGTAATTACTGCATTGCTAACAAGCGTTAGCAAAACAAAAAATACAATAAATGGCTGTTTTTTAAAATAAAATATGGCAACAATGAATGAACCAATTAGTAAAAAAATATAAAAAACTGTAATGGTTTTAAAAGGAAAATTAAGCGTTTTGGCATTTTGTTTTGCTAAATCGTAAACAGGAATTTCGTTGGCATAATATTTTACAACTGCCGGGTGCGGACCCCAACCATCGCGGGGATAAGCATGAATAGATGAGCCAATTTCGTTCCTGCCAAATAGTAAAAATGTTTCTTTAAAAACCGCTTTTACATACAGCCATAAATATTGGGGCGTGGTTAAAATATTTTTGATAATAGTTTTATATTCATGGTGCGGATTGGCCCAGCCACCTGTTTTTTGGAAAGCACTTTCTGGACTAAATAAAAAATTTCCGCTGTAGTTAAGTGGCGCTAAGTTGTTTTTATAAGCGCAAATTTCAAAGTTTTGAATGTCACATTCTTGGTCTAAATATTTTTGTAACACGCCATTTTCAACCAATTTTCCCATTAAAAAAACTTGTGAAACACCACTAAATCCATTGGCGCCAAGCGCTTTTTTTTCGAGGGTAAATAACCCAATATTGATAAAAACTGCAGCTGTTAAAACATAAACCATTGTTTTATTTAATGATTTTAAAAAAGGGAGTTTTATTGCTTGCAGCAGCAGAATAATAGCCAATGCCAAACAATGAAAAAGCATAAAAGCAAAATGCGTTTGCAACACCAATAAATAAGCTAAAACCAATAAAATCCATTGTGTTCCAAATGGTTTTAAATGTGTTAAAAGTAAATACAAAATTAGGATGGAAATGGGCGAAAACACATCAGGCATTAAGTAACTAACATCCCAAGCTAATGAGGTAAATACACTCAATAATAGTATTATCGGCAAATAAATTTTAGTGGCAAAATTAGGTGCTAACTTTTGAACAAAAAGAAAGCATACAAAATTAAAAATAATGGCTTGCACAATAATTGGAAACCAAAGTGAAACATGCAAGCTAGTAATTCCTATAAACCATCCGTAAACAAAGGAACGATCTTCGGTAAAAGTAAATTCATTTCCGCAATTAATGTATAACTGCGAATCGGTAAAAAACAAAGCATATTGATTATATAAAGCTGGCCATAAAGTGATAAAAACACCTATGAACATTACAAAATATTTTATGGGAAATATGCTTTTCATGAATGTTCAAATATAAATCAAGATTTTAGGATTCAAGGATTTTAAAGATTGATTTTTTCAAAACCTATTTTGTTTGCATAAGCATTGTATATTTGCGCCATAGCAACACAATGCACCCGTAGTTTAATGGATAAAATGTTAGATTCCGGTTCTGATGATGGGGGTTCGAGTCCCTTCGGGTGCACAAAATTTTTATAAATTTACAATTTCATTAAATTTTACTTCACCAAAATGTAGTATTCTATGTTTTCCAATCCGTTTTTGGAATTCATTGCTATGCTTTGCAAACGCACTTCTATTTTTTCGTCTCCATTTATCAATGGAATAACGTATTGCTTAACATCTATACTGCCATTTTCAGGTTCATTTTTCATGATAGTTCCTAAATCACTTTTCATTTTTTCCATGTTAGCCACATACTTTATGTTTTGATATTGAATCCATAAAGTGTCAATTTTTTCAGTGTGATATGAAATTAATTTCGCCTTATTAAACTCAAATATTTTTTCTGAGTTATAAGGGAAATTGTATCGTTTTACCATGTATTTTGCACCATTGGTTTCATAAATATCTTCTGTTGTACAATTGAAATATGTTAAATGAATATTCTCATCCTCTTTTAAAATATTTAAAACCCTAAACACCGAATCAGCAATTTTATATTTTTGAAATTGCGAATTATAATTACTGTCTTTTTTTAGTTCTGTTTCAATGGCAATCAAATCAATGCCGCAAAGTGGACTTACGTCATTGATATTGTTTGATTTTACCAAATAGGAAACAATAGAACGTATTTGCGCTGCATCAGTTTTATCAATAGATTTTGGGTTAGCTGTAATTTTTGTTCCATCAAACAAATTATTTTTTACCATTAATATTTCTAACCTGTTTTGCTGGCTATTACGCGAAATCATAAAACCATTTACCGGCCCAATGACCATGAACAAATGAACAATTGCTAAGCTTATTGGAATCAATTTGATGTTTAAATTTTTAGAAATTACACCGTAAAAGGTAATGCCAGCAAGCCATAAACTTAAACCTAAAATATAATAACGCTCTGTAGTAATTCCATATTGGTTAATGCGAACAAAAACAGAAACAAACAATAAACATAACAAAGGAATAATGGACCAATAAAAATATTTTAAAGTAGATTTTACCCATTTGTTTTCATCGTTATCTTTAATGGGGTGTAATAATAAAAAACAGAATAAACCTAATACCGCATATGCCAAAACCAAACTTGAAACCCAACCTTTAGGCAAGGTAAAAGCGATCAATATTTTTATTTCATAAGCATATAAAATTCCTAAGTAAAGCGCTGCAATAGGTAATAAAATATACTGCGCAAATATTTTTAAAGGATTCGGATACACAATTTGTTCGGCATACAAATTTTCTTTGTTAGTAATTCCTGCTAAAAATATGCACGATTGGAAAAAAATATTGCACCAAAAGAAAATGGTACCATAAACATTTTTGTTCACTTCCAATCCAAATAACTCGTGGCAAGCCAATAAAGCTCCAAATATTCCTAAAAAAACCACAACGGTATAAACGCTGGCAGTAATAAAACGCAAAAACAACGATTTATTGAACTCCCAAAACGAACTTAAATTTCCTTTTTGCAAAAAAGCCGAAAATGCAACTGCCAAATGACCAACTAATAACAATACAAAATTCCGTTGAATAATATTTTCTGTCCAAATATTTGAGTCATTGTAAATGCTTAAATAAAAGGCAAAAGGGACCAATAAAGCCAAAACATTTTTTAAAATATTATTTGTTTTACTATCAGTTTTTGATTCAAAAAACAAATAAATAGCCAAGCTATAACACAAGCCAATATAACTTGTTAGAATGATTTTGCTGTACCATATTTGGTTGGCATCACCTACTTCCCAAATGGCGGCATGGCTAGTGCTAGCAGCAATTAACGAGCAAAGTAATGTAACTGGAAAGCGGTGAAACACCTTTAAAAATTCTGTTATAATAAATTTGATAGAAATAAATTTAAGCATAATGATTTTTTTTTATTTGAATGCAATGTAGGAAATAGAACTAAAAAAGGTAAATATTAGTATAAATGTACTACAATCCAACTCAAAATTTCTACTCGCCACATCAAAACAAAAACACCGAAAATACTGAGTAAGGCAGCAAAAATGGATTGAAGTTTTATTGTTTCTTTTCCTAGGAAAAATGCAGTAAGAATTACTGAAATAGGCAAGAAAGAAAAAATGGTTTGCGCAATGGAAACATTCATCATAGATGCTGCTAACATTGACATGCTTACTCCCAAAACTGGCCCAAAAGCGGTTCCAATAATAATGGGTTTAAAAAATGTTTTGTTGGTGGTAATTTCTTTTAGTTCTTTCCATACATTTACCTTAAAAACTCCCATGGCATAAATAAAAACTACACCCACAAATATACGAATCCAAGTAGCGTGAACAGGCGAAAGCGCTTGTCCGTTAACGTCAAATAAAACCAAACCTTTTTTGGCAAAAACCAACCCAATTCCTTGACAAACTGCACCTAGCACGGCATAAATCACTCCTTTTAGCAAATGCTTTTTATCTAATTCTTCGTGGTTATGCGCATTGCTTTTTATAAACCAAGCGATGCCAATAATGGAAATAAACATTCCAATAACGCCAATAAAATTGATGTTTTCGTTCAACATGAAAATGCCTCCAACCAATGCTGCGGCTGGCGCAAAAGTGTTAAACAAACTGGTGCGGCTGCTTCCTAAAATTTTGAATGCTGTAAAAGCAAAATGATCACCAACACTTAACCCAATAATTCCCGAAATTCCTAACCAAACCCATTGCAAAGCAACCGGTTTTAAAAACAAATCAAGCGGATTTATTTGAAAACCAATACAGGTTATAAAACTTAATAAAATAAGCGCATACAACAATCGAACTCTATTTACCGAAACTGGCGCATATAACTTGGCTGCTTTGGTAAACGAAAACGTTCCAATAGTCCAACAACCTAAAGTAATTAATGCTGCTATTATTCCTGTAGTTTGATTCATTTGTTTATTGCTTCTGGCTTCTGGCAGCTAGCTCCTGGCTTTAAATTTTTTTAAATATTTGATTGTTAAATTGTTTTTTATGTCTGAGGTGTAAATTAACTCTTTTATTTTGGGCTAGAAGCCAGAGGCTAGCTGCCAGAAGCTAATTCAACCTTCTTCCTATAATTTCTTTTACCCTTTGATACAACAAAAACGGACTAAAAGTTCGCCAAGGCATGTTGTCAAATTCACCGCCAAAATTGATATAATAATCAATATTGGCTTGCTTCATTTCGTGTAACACATGCTCTTGAAAATTAAGGGCTACAATCCAACCTTCTTCTTCCACGTCCTGAAACCATTCCTCGTAATAGCTATCATCGCTGGTGTGAAAATTCAACACATTTTCGCCAATCAAAATAAATTTATCAATACCGGCAGCGTTAAAAACTTCCATCACATCACGTTTTAAATACATAATATCATTATGCAGCGCATCGTTCCACTCACCTATTAATTCTGCTATTAAAAACCCGTTTTCATAATCGGCAAAAAGTATTTTTACATATAAAGTTGGGGTTCCAAATTCGTCCCACTGCGGGTGAATGAGGTAATTATAAATTTGGTTGGTAAAATCAAATTCGCTGTATTCTTTTTCATAAAATGGGGAGTTTTCATCGTCCTCGCTTTTATAAATATCTCGCCATAAATAATGTGGCTCAATGTGATCCATAGTTGTCTAATTATCGTTTAAAATCGGTTTTTAAAACCCTAAATGTTGTTCGTCTATTCACCTGATGTTCCGCCTCGGTACAATCTATTCCATCGCTGCAATCGTTCAACAATTTACTTTCACCATAACCTACAGAAACCATTCTGCCCTTGGCAATTCCTTTGGTAAGTAAGTAATTCAAACAACTTTGCGCACGCTTTTTCGAAAGTTCTAAATTATAATCGGCAGGCGCACGGCTATCGGTATGTGAACCAATTTCAATGGTAATAGTTGGGTTGTTTTTTAAAATAATTGCCAATGAATCTAACACCACTTTTGCCTCAGCACGTAAATCGAATTTATCTAAATCGTATAAAATTCCTTGTAAAGTAAAATCAACTTCAGGTGCAGGAATAGCATCTAAATAAATGGTAAATTCTACCACGGAATCCTTTTGCAAACCAATACTTGAAATATTTATTGCCGTACTAGCAAAATAGCCACTTTTATTAGCAATTAAAGATTGCAAAGCATTCAAAGGAATTTCACCGCTAAATTCCCCTTTTTCAGTAGTATTTATTGTAAATAAATTCTTTCCTTCATTGCTTGTTAAAGCCACCAACGATTTACTAATTGGCGTATTGGTTTCTCGTTCCAATACTTTTCCTTTTACCAAAAACACATAGGGTTTTATTGAAATGCTATAAATATCGTCATCGCCCAAACCATCCATTCTGTTGGATGTAAAAAATGCAATTGGAAAATTAGGTTTTTGCGCATTTACAGGCAAGTAAGAAATTCCAAAATCATCGCCACCACTGTTAATTGGCGACTGTAAATTTTGAGGTACTTTGTAAGTATTTGCCGAATCTTGTGTTTTAAAAATGTCTAATCCACCCAAGCCAATTTTTCCTTTGGTTGCATAATAAAGTTCATTGTTTTCACTGATAAATGGGAACATGTCATCGTCAAAAGTATTCACTGCATTTCCCAAGTTTTTGGGCGTTTGCCAAACCGCTTTTACTTCATCAAACTGACTTACATAAATGTCTTTTTCACCAAATCCTCCGGGCATGTCACTACTAAAAAACAATTGTTTTCCATTGGCACTAATACTCGGTTGACCGCAACTAAAACTATCAGAATTAAAGGGCAATAAATTGGGTTCGCCCCACAAATTATTTTGCTTATAACTTACATATATTTTGCAGTTAATCCCTTTGCCATCATTTCCATTACATTGTGTAAAATATAGGTTGTTTTGGGTTGAATCTAAGCAAGCCGTTCCATCATTATAAACGCTATTAACTTTACCTAGCACATTATTTGGTTTACCAAATCCTGAGGTATAATCTGCTTCAAAAACATCACACATTTTTTGGCCTGTCCATTCAAAAACCAAACTTCCTGTGCTTTCTTTCCTGCTCGATGTCCAAAACACTTTCCCATTGCTATAAAATGGCGCAAAATCGCCAAATTCTGTGTTCCATTCTTTTACATTATTAATGGTAAATTTTTGCGGATTTGCTTTCCACTGCTGCGCAATATTGCATGATTGTAAGGCTAGTTTTCCTTTTTTATCATCTGGAATTTCAAACAAATAATCACCAAAAGTACGGCTTGCTTCATCATATTTTTCAAAATATTTTAGCAAATTACCATAACTATAAAGTATCACAGGATCGGGATATTTGGCATTGATAACCTCTTCAAACCACTTAAAAGCTTGGGCGTAATTATTTCCTAATCGGTAGCTTTCAGCAATGTAAAAAAGCACTTTTTGTTTTTGCTCGGGATCTTTTATTTTGGGATAAACTTTTTTGTACAAACCTGCTGCGGTATTGTATTTCTTGGCATTATAAGCATTGGTAGCTCTGTCTAATTCAAACTCATAAGAAGGTTGGTTTTGCTGCGCAAATAAATTTTGCGAAAGCAAGAATATTAATAAAATGGAAACAATTAAGCGTATTTTCATGGCAGAGTTTATTAAAAAAGCTTCATCAAATATATGTTGTAATCAGCCGCTTTGCAATAGTATTTATTGCTACAATAAAAATTTTACTATTGTTCTTTACTTTCTATTGCTTCCAATCTACGCAAACTATAATTTCATTTCTTCTTCCAATAATTTGAAAGGGTGGGTTATATCCTAAAAACCGATAGTTTCCATGGCTCAAAATACCGTTTTCTAACAATAATTTTTGAAGTTTTTCTGAATAGGTTTTTATATCTTCATCAGAAGCATAACCCCCGAATTTAATAACGGCTACATATTCTTCCGGTATTTTTTTTACCTCTACATTTGCATTATTTGGCTTAGGTAAATTTTCTACTGAATAGTTAGCTGGCATAACAAAACTCATGCTTGAATTACTGTCGTTAATATCCATTCTAACTGGTGCTGTCATTGCTATTTTTGTTTCTTTATCGTTACCACCAAATATATATCCTGCTAATTTATTAAAACCTGGCCCAGCTAATTCCTTGTATGTTTTAGCTTTGGAATAAACTGTAGCCAAAACCGCTGAAGGATAAAAACGAATTTCAAATGTTGGATACTTTTTAATTACTGTAAACTTTTGTTCCTCCACTTGTTGGTTTGTAATGTATCTAAATGCTTGAAAAAGCAATACTATAACCAATAAAACCGATAATGTTATGACTGTTGTTTTCATGTTTTTGTATTAAATAAATTTTATAAAATAAACTCTTTTTAAACTAAGGAACAGGATCAAAACCGCTTCCACCCCAAGGATGGCAAGAACCAATTCGTTTAATAGCCAAATAAGTTCCTTTTAAAACACCATGTTTACTAATTGCATCTATTGCATATTGGCTACAAGTGGGATTATACCTACAAGCATTTGGCAAATAGGGAGAAACCACGTTTTGGTAGCCTTTAATTAATAGGAGAAACGGAAATTGAATGATCTTTTTCAAGGTGGAGCACTATTAAATTAATCACTTTTTGAAATGAATTTTCTGCTTGTTTATAATCTAATTCTGTTTTACTAATATAAGCAATTGAAATGGCAATTTGTTTGCTTTGCAATGCAATATTATTGAATAATAAATGCTTATTTAACCGATAAATTTCTCTGATTTGGCGCTTAATTCTATTTCTGTCTACCGCTTTTTTAAAATTTCGTTTTGGAACAGTAATTAAAACCTGGCAATTAGCTTGCTGTTCAGCAATAAAAACCATAGAAACTTTAAATGGAAAGGCAAAAACACTGAAGTTCCCTTTGGAATAAAGAGCTTCAATTATTTTTAGTGAAATAACTTTTTCTTGTTTGGGAAAACTATAATTCATCATAAAACAAGGACTGTTTAAGTGATATTTACATTGGTTGGTTTACAAACAAAAAAACACATGCATTAATCAAATACGATGTGTGATAAAATAAAAAACAAATCCCGAATTTTAATCCTGTAGAGTAAAACTCGGGATAAGGCTTTCTATTTCTTGTGACGTCTTTCGTCAGAAACTGTTAATTTTTTTCTTCCACGTGCTCTACGAGAAGCAATAACTTTTCTGCCCGAAGCCGATTCCATTCTTTTACGGAAACCGTGTTTGTTTCTTCTTTTTCTTACCGATGGTTGGTATGTACGTTGTGCCATGAGCTTATTTTTTTAGGACTGCGAATGTACTTTTTTTTATAAAAATAAAAAAAGTTATTCGCAAATAATTAACTTTTTTATTCGTTGTAATTCAGAATGTTGTAAAATAAAAATGCCATCCGTTTCGGGATGGCACTTTTTTAAATTTGATTTCTGTTTAAAAGAAAAGAAATTAGTGTGCAGCTTCAACAGCAACAGTTGTGTCAACAGCAGTTGTGTCCATCATTTGTGCTTCAGTAGCAGCTAATGAATCAGCAACTTGTTGTGCAGCTGTGATTGAATCTTGCATTTTTTGTGCATCTAATTTTGCTTTTTCTTCAGCAGAAGGACCACAAGCTACGATAGCTAACATAGCAGAAGCGGCAACGATTGATAATACTTTTTTCATTTTGTTTGATTTTTTAATTAAGTGAGTTTCTAATTCGGTGGCAAATATATGACTAATTTGTTAATAACAAAATTTTTTTTATTTATTTCTCATATAAATTATAATTGGCACGCCTACAAAATCAAATTCATCTCTGATTTTATTTTCCAAATAGCGTTTGTAAGAGTCTGTAACATATTGTGGATGGTTACAGAAAAAAGCAAATCTTGGACTTCTGCCTGGTAATTGCGTAGCATATTTTATTTTTACAAACTTACCTTTTACACTTGGTGGCGGATAAGTTTCAATTTTTTCAAGGATATAATCGTTGAATTTACTGGTTGAGATTTTACGTTTTCTGTTGTCGTAAACATGTAACGCTTCTTCTATTGCCTTAAAAATACGTTGTTTTGTGGTAGCCGATGTAAAAACTATTGGCACATCATCAAATGGTTTTAGTTTTTCACGAATTGTTTTTTCAAATTCTAACGAAGTTTTATGGTCTTTTTCTATTAAATCCCATTTATTTACTAAAATGACTAAGCCTTTATTGTTTTTTACAGCTAAGGTTACCAAGTTCATGTCTTGATTATCTAATCCAACTGTTGCGTCAATTACCAAAACTACTACATCACAATCTTCTAAAGCTTTGATACTTCGCATTACAGAATAAAATTCTAAATCTTCTGTTACGCGGTTTTTTCTACGAATTCCTGCGGTATCAACCAACACAAATTCTTTATCAAATAATTTATAATGTGAGTTAATGGCATCACGGGTAGTTCCAGCTACATCGGTTACAATGTTTCTTTCTTGCCCAAGCAATGCATTAATTAAACTAGATTTTCCAACATTTGGCCTGCCAACTATGGCAATTTTTGGCAATTCCACTTCATCTGCATCAATATCTTGATCTTCAAAAGTTAAATGCTTCATTGCTTCATCAAGCAAATCGCCAGTTCCTGATCCACTAGCCGATGAAATATTATAAATATTATCAAAGCCTAAAGCCCAAAATTCGTGCGCATCTAACTGACGATTTGAATTGTCAACTTTATTCACAACCAATAAAACTGGTTTTTTGCTTTTGCGAAGCATCAACGACAATTCTGTATCTAAATCGGTAATTCCTATAGATACATCCACCATAAACAATAACACATCCGATTCTTGAATGGCTATTTTTACTTGATTTCTAATTGCTGCTTCAAAAATATCGGCACTGTTTGGAACGTATCCTCCAGTATCAATTACATTATATTCCTTGTCAAGCCATTCAGCTTTTCCGTAATGTCTATCACGTGTTACTCCGCTAAAATCGTCAACTATGGCGTGTTTGTTGCCAGTTAAACGATTAAAAAGCGTTGATTTGCCAACATTTGGCCTTCCTACTATTGCTACTATATTTCCCATTAAAGCGGCAAATGTAGGTTATTTTTACTGTTTTGGTTAAAAAATGTTGATAAGTGGGATTGAATTAAAAAAATAAAATCCCGCTTATGCGGGAGAAAAACTGAAAAATTGTCTTTTAAAAGCTTTACATCTTTAATAAATCTATGGCTTCTGTAAAATCTGTGACCAAAAAATTTATATTTGCCAATTATGACCAATGATCAATTAAAAAATTTAGACGAAAGAGTGTTTGCGCTGAGGAGGTATCTTTGACGTTGCTTTTAAATTACAACAAATAAAAGAAGAAGAGGATTTAACTTTGGAACCAGGTTTTTGGGACAATCCTAAAAAGGCTGAATCCGTGCTAAAGGGCATTAAACAAAAGAAAATTTGGACAGAAGGATTCGATGTCGCACTTGCCAAAGTGGAAGACTTGGCGGTGCTTTACGAATTTTATCAAGCCAATGAAGTTAGTGAAGAAGAGCTGAACTTAAACTATTCGGAAACTTGTAAAATAGTGGAAGAATTAGAACTAAAAAACATGCTCAGTGGGGAGGAAGATATGTTTAACTGCATCATCAATATTAATTCTGGAGCGGGCGGAACAGAAAGCCAAGATTGGGCAGAAATGCTCATGCGCATGTATATTATGTATGCTGATAAAAAAGGTTTTAAAGCAGCAGTTGTTGACGAACAAGCAGGCGATGGCGCAGGAATAAAATCATGTTCCATAGAAGTGGAAGGTGAATTTGCTTATGGTTTTTTAAAAGGCGAAAGTGGTGTACATCGTTTGGTGCGCATTTCTCCTTTTGATAGCAATGCACGCAGACATACAAGTTTTGCCTCGGTTTATTGTTACCCGATTATTGATGATACCATTGAAATAGATATTAAAGATGCGGACATTGAAATTCAAACTTCTCGCTCAGGTGGGGCTGGTGGTCAAAATGTAAATAAGGTGGAAACCAAAGTTCAGTTAACACATAAACCAAGCGGTATTGTTATTGTTTGTCAGGTTGATAGGTCGCAAAGTGCCAATAAAGACCGCGCCATGAAAATGCTAAAATCTCAACTTTATGAAATAGAATTGCGCAAGCAAAATGAAGAAAAAGACAAAGCAGAAGCTGGTAAACGAAAAATAGAATGGGGAAGCCAAATTAGAAATTATGTAATGCACCCTTATAAATTGGTCAAAGATTTAAGAACAGATACCGAAACTAGTAATGTTCAGGCGGTAATGGATGGTGATTTGGATTTATTTATAAAAGCTTATTTGATGGAAAATTCTGGCAATTAATATTTTCTGTTTATAATTTTTAATTATAGCTTTTGGATATTTAAACAGTAATTCATTGGTGCAAATTTTGTTAAATAAAACCGCTCGTGGCTAACGAGCGGTTTTTGTTTTTATAGGTTTTGCGTTAAAACTTCCATGTTAATCCCACAAATATATTGCGAGTAGCTGCTGGAAAAAACAGTGGTACAGTTGTAGCTTTTCCCTGCCCATCAAGGTAATTGGTATAGCTTTGAACGGTTCCTGATGGTGTATAAAGCTGATCCGTTAAATTATTTACTTGAACACTAATACTTGGCTCTCCATATTTAACCCATTGTTTTAAATTGATTCCAAGCTTTAAATCCATCAAATTATAATTGGCAATACTTACATTTTTATCTTCACTATTGTCTAGATATTGCATACTTACAAAACGGTAATTAAGTTCTGCATAAAACCAATTGCAAGGAATTAACCTAATTCCTTGATTTATAATTGCCGAAGGAGATAATGTCGCAGTTGTGTTTTTCTTAGTAATTACTGTGTCAGCATAAGTATTTGCATCAAAATAATGAAGGTTGATGCTGTTAATTGTGTTTTGACTAAAAGCCGAACTATGTGTTAACCAAATCATTTTATGCAGCTTCCAAATTCCGTCTATTTCTATTCCTTTGCGCACACTTGCGCCCACATTGGTATTAATGGCAACGCCATAAGAACTTAAACTTCCCGTTGATGCAATTTGATTTTCAAAATCCATGTAAAATAAATTTGCATTGATGGCTAACTTTTGATTGTTAAAACTAACTCCTAATTCATAATCATTTACAGTTTCATGCTTGATATCGCTTTGTTTAATACTGTCATACGGATGCTCATCTTTAAAATAATCAACCCTTGCAGGTTCTCGATTACTTCGCCCAAACATAACATAAGCATTGATGTGTTTATTGAATTGATGTTTTATACCTATACGAAAATTCAAGAAAGTCCAGTTCATGTTTTCTACCAATAAGTTGTCATTGTTTAAACCATAGATGGTTCTGTATTCCATTAATTGTGGTGTGTAATTAAAGCTAACATTTCTAACTTGAACGTCTCCAAAAGCATTTGTTTTATTTGTAATTGAATAGTTTAGCTTTACGTTTCCACTTATTTCGTTTTTATATCCTGTATTGAAAAATGCGTTTTGACTAGGCTTAAACATTGGATTATATTTGTCAATATTTTGAACTTCTAAAAAATGTTCTCCAGTAAATGAATTGGCGTGCATATTTGCCATTAAGTCCCACTTGCCAGTTTTGTATTGATAGTTTACAAATGCCCCCACAAAATATTGATTCAATCGGTAGCTTGTCATGGCTTGATATCCACTATCGTTGTTATGAATTGGCAAATTCAAATATTCGTTTGCAAAACTTCCGTAATACTGAAACTTTGGAGCTTCACCTCTAACATAATAAACTGAGGAGGTAAAATTGCTTCTGCTATTTATTTGATAAGAATAATGTAACTGGTAAAAGGTTTGTTTAAACGCATCGCTTTCACCATTTACCAACGGGTTAAATGTTCTGTTTGAATTTAAAGTATTTGCATCAATTCCATTATATGCTAGTTTGTTTTCGGCATAGCCGCCAAAAATATTTAATTTTAAAACAGACTTTTTCCAAAAATAACCAGCACTGAAAAGATAACTAGTAATTTTTGCTCCAGAATTATTTCTATAACCGTTTGTTTGTAAATTACTTATTCTACCATAAAAAGCCAGTTTTTTATTTATCAAACCGCTTTGATATTCTAAAGTGGCACGACTTGAACCAAATGAACCATAACCAAAATTAAGAGTTGCCGATTGTTTGGGAGCCAAATTTTTAGTTAAAATATTTACACTTCCACCAAAACTAGCCACACCATTGGTAGAAGTTCCAACCCCTCTTTGAATTTGAATACTTTCGGCACTACTTGCCAAATCGGCAAAATTATTAAAGTAAACGCCCATGTTTTCAGGATCGTTTACCGGAATTCCGTTAACTGTAGTGTTAACGCGAGTTTGATCCATTCCCCTTAACCTAAAAAAGCTGTAACCAATTCCCATTCCATTATCGCTATAACCATTGATGGATGGTGTGTAATTAATTAAAGAGGGGATATCGGCTCCATAATACTTTTGCTTTATTTGTTTGCTATCGAGCGTGGTTTGAGTTATGGGTAAATTTTCATTTGCTTTAATTCCTTTTACTACAAACTCTTGCATGTTTTTTGAGTTAAGCGAATCAGTTTGTGCAAAGCCAATTTGACTTAACGCCAATAAATTGGATAAAATAATTGTTTTTTTTAACATTTCTGTTGTGTTGAATAAGGTAAACAAAACCAATAACAGGGGCTGTTAAAGGCTATAAAATTGTTTATCTAACTCTGAATGTAAAACCCAAAATGTGTTTGCGGCCAGCATAATTATAAAAAACACATTGGTGGTCTATTTCCTTCGCAAGCATTACCTTGATCAGGTTCAGAGGGTGTAATCTCAGGCTGTTTTTACAAACAACCACCCCTAAAGACAATGCAATTATAGTTGATTAGTTGATAATTGGCGGTTGATAGTTGTCAGTCGCCTGTTTTTTATTTAAAAAGTCCGTTTTTACAAAAAAATAAATTTGCTTCTTTTTTTAGTTTTAACTGTGCTAATCCTGTTTCTATAGCTGCTCTTGAATAATTTTCTTTGTGGTGCAAATGAAACTCCAAAGCTTCAAATCGGATGCTTTTAAATTTTACACCAATAGCTGTTAAGCGCCATTCCAAATCTACATCTTCCCCCACTCCGGCTGTAATATAATCCTGGTCAAAACCATTTATTTGTAACAAATGTTTTTTGTAAATTCCTGCGTTGCAACCCCAAATTCCTTCTGTTCTTATTTTGGTTAAAAAGGGAAAATATAGCGCGTATTTTAAGTTGGTAGTTTTGGTAAATAATAAACTTAAAAAATTTAATTTTTGAATGCTTTTGGTTTCATAAGTATGTTTTGTAGTGGCTTCATCAACCATTACTCTTCGCCCAAAACACAAGGTGTTTTCTGCCAAATTATTTACATAAGCTTTTAAAAATTTTGGGTGCGGAACGCAATCGCCATCTAAAAACACAATAATTTCACCAGTTGATGCTTTGAGGGATTTGTTCAACATTTCATTTTTCCTAAAACCCAAATCTTTTTCTTGGCACAAATGTTTGATTTCAAAACTATAAATTGCTTGATTTTCTTTAATAAAAAAAGGGGTGTTAGCATTATTATCGTCTTCAGATACAATAACTTCAAAGTTTTTGTAGGTTTGCTTTGCCAGGGCTTTAAAAATTAAATCAAGGGCGGCTAAGTTTTTATAAAACGAAATAATTATGCTAATTTTCATGCGCTTTTTTAATGGCTCAAATGTATTGTTTTTTTATTTCTACAATTGCAAAGCAAGATAATAATTTAATGTTTCATTTATAAAAACAGCTTCGTTTTCCAATAAATGTTATTTCAATTTTGCCTTTCAATTTTATAAAATTCCTTTGGTGTAACTATTATATTTATTACTAAACTTGTACAGTTATATTAGCGGAACTAAAATGTTAAATAAATCAAAAATATATTGGTATTGTCAGTTTGGAGGATGGTTCTTTTTTGTACTCATTGAACTAATAACCTATATAAATGTCCTTGGTTACAGTCACGGTTTACTTATAAATGGTTTATCAAATTGGGTGGCCGGCATTTTATTAACACATGTTTACCGATTGATAGTTATAAAAGCCAATTGGTTAAATTTACCATTACAAAAATTGATTCCTCGTGGCATCTTCATGATTGTTTTAATTTCGATTCCTCTATCAATTTTAAATGTAATTCTTGATTTTTATACTATTCCTTCTAGTAATATTGAACAAATTGATTTAGGAAAAGAGTTTTTATCAAGAATAAACTTTGCCGTTTTGCCTATTATTTTCTTCAATTTATCAAAATATGTTTTCCTATGGGCCATTGTTTATCACTTTTTTGTTTATTGGGAAAAACTATTAAAAACCGAAACCGATAAGTTTGAATTACAAGCAGTTTTAAAGGAAACGCAATACAATAATTTGAAAACACAGCTAAACCCTCATTTTTTATTTAATTCATTAAATGGCATTAGGACTTTGGTTGATTTGGATCCAGAAAATGCCAAGGAAGCCATTACAAAGCTGAGTGGTTTATTAAGAGGTTCTCTTAAAATGGAAAAAAATAAAACCGTTGCTTTGCAAGAGGAAATGAATACGGTTAACGATTATTTGGCCATTGAAAAAATAAGGTTTGACAGCCGATTAAACATTATTTTAGAAATTTCTCCAGCAACACTTAAGTCTAATTTACCACCCATGATGATTCAAACTTTGGTAGAAAACGGCATTAAACATGGAATTAGCAGCCTAAAAAATGGTGGTATAGTTTTTATAAAGTCATTTGTAAGGAATCAAAATACCATTATTCAAATTACAAACAGTGGCCAATACAATCCAAACCCAATAACAAGCGGATTGGGAATTGAAAACACCAAAGAAAGATTGCGCATATTGTTTGACGATAAAGCGTGTTTTTCAATAATAAACTTAGACGATAAAAACGTATTAACAGAAATAACTTTACCATTATGATAAAAACAATCATTATTGACGATGAAAAACTGGCTCGCGAGGGGTTAAAAAACCTATTAAGAGAGTTTACAGATATAGAAATTATTGCTGAAGCCAGCAATGCTGACGAGGGTTTAGACTTAATAGACAAACTAAAACCGCAATTAATTTTCCTAGATATTCAAATGCCCGAAAAAACCGGTTTTGAAATGTTGGAAGAATTAATAGAATCGCCAGCCATTATTTTTACAACTGCTTACAACGAATTTGCCATCAAAGCATTTGAAGTAAATGCACTCGATTATATTTTAAAACCAATAGAAACTAGTCGCTTACGCGAAGCTATTGCTAAGGCAAAAAAACAAATTGCGCTTGCAGA
>JBIILW010000157.1:0-5130 GCA_044338265.1 Bacteroidia bacterium
CTCCCATATTTTTATTTTATAATAGGTTTGATCTGGTCTAATCCACTCATTGCCTAATAATTGAGCAAAAGCAAATTGCGTTATAAAAATAAATATAAAAGCGAAAACTATTTTTTTCATTCAGTAATTCAATCAAACAAATATAACGGCTTCCACCTCAAAAAAAGTATTTGTTTGCTATTTTTTACATTTTATTAACTTGCTAGCTGAATTTTAAAAATTGCAAACACGGAATTGAAGAAGTTTATAAAATATATTTCTTATGGTAAATATGAAACTGGTGGTTACAAACACGAGCTTTTTTTTGCGGAACAATTGCAACAATTTTTGAACCAAAAAGGGGAACATGTATCGTTAGAAATTGATAGAAAAAATCGTTTTTACACCAATCCATTTGCTTATATAAAACTATTTTTGTTAGGCTTAACCGCCAAAGCTAATTATAATATTGTAGTAGCCAGAGTTGCTTTATTTGCTGTGCTTCGCAATGCATTTACCCAAAACAAAGTTTATATTGTTTTACATTATTTTGATAAAAATGATGGAAAATCTTTTTGGCTCAATTTATATTATGAAGCTTTATTTTTTGTTTTGAAAAACACAAAAAATGACAATATTTCTATTGTAACAGTTGCACCTTTTTGGGTGAAATATTTCAAAGAAAAAATAAAAAATAATATTACTGTTTTTTATTTTCCAAACTTTTTTGATGGTGAATTTTATGAGAAATTTGTTAAAAAAAACAGTCAGTTCGAGCTTGAAAACAGTCAGTTCGAGCGGAGTCGAGAACAGTCAAATAATGTCTCGACTCCGCTCGACATGACAAACCACAAGAAAAAACAAATTCATTTAGGCCAATGGAGTTTTAAAAACCATGCTGATGTTTTTGAAATTGCAAAGCAACTAACTGAACAAGGTTACTATTGTTATTTCAGTACAAACTTCAAAGATTTTGCTACCAAAACTTCCAATTACGATGTTGTTTATTTCGACCAATTTGAAAACTATTTAACGCAAATGGCTTTGAGTGAATTTACATTAGCTCTTACCGAAATTAATGAAGGTTGGAACCGAGTAGCACATGAAAGTATTTTAGTGGGAACACCTGTTATTGCTTATGCTAAAGCTGGTTTGCTTAATTTGGTAAATGAAAGTAAAAGCATTGCTGCAAATAACATAGAAGAAATTTTACAAGCCATTGAAAACAAAAATGTGCAAGCAAACCCCAATTTACTTGCACATTACGATGTTAAAAATGTATCCGATTATTTGAACAAACTGTTTATTTAAAAATTTTGGAAATCAGCAAATAAATCTGTGATATCTGTGTAATCTGTGGCTACTATTTAATTAAAAAACTCCCTCATTCTATCAAAAAAACCTTTATCGTTGGCATTTGGCTTTGGATGAAAGTTTTCGGCCTCACGTAATTTTTCTAAAATTTCTTTTTCCTCATTACTTAACTTTTGTGGTGTCCATACATTGATGTGAATCAACTGATCACCTTTAAAATTAGTATTTAATTCAGGTAATCCTTTGCCACGCAAACGCAGAATTTTACCAGCTTGTGTTCCTGCATCTATTTTTAATTTCACTTTTCCATCCACGGTTGGCACTTCTACTTGCGTTCCCAATGCTACATCAGCAAAATTAATGTATAAATCAAAAACGATATTGTTACCATCGCGTTTTAAAATCAAGTCTTCAGCTTCTTCTATTAATATAATTAAATCGCCAGCAGGACCGCCCATTGGACCGGCATTACCTTTTCCACTCATGCTTAATTGCATGCCATTGGCCACACCTGCAGGAATATTTACCGAAACTACTTCTTCTTTATTTACCAATCCATCAGCGTTAGAACCAGCAGGACGTTTGCCCATAATTCTTCCAGTTCCTTGGCAAGTAGGGCAGGCACTTGTAGTTGCCATTTGTCCTAAAAATGTATTGGTAACTCTGCGCACCTGACCAGATCCTTTACAAGTTCCGCAAGTTTCAAAACTTAAACCTTCAGCCATTACTAATCGGCCAAATTTTAGTTTCTTTTCTACGCCAGTTGCAATTTCTTGCAATGTTAATTTTACTTTTAAACGAATATTACTACCTCTAACTCCGCGTCCACCACCACTACTTCTTCCACCTCTTCCTCCACCAAAAAATGAATCAAAAGGACTTCCACCATCGTTACCAAACACATCGCCAAAATTACTGAATATGTCGTCCATGTTCATTCCACCGCCACCATAGCCACCTTGGCCACTGGTTCCAGCATGTCCGTATTGGTCGTAACGCGCTTTTTTATTAGGATCGCTAAGCATTTCATAGGCTTCGGCTGCTTCTTTGAATTTTTCTTCCGCCTTTGGATCGCCCGGATTTTTATCAG
This sequence comes from Bacteroidia bacterium, assembly GCA_044338265.1. Taxonomy (GTDB): domain Bacteria; phylum Bacteroidota; class Bacteroidia; order UKL13-3; family UKL13-3; genus JAAFJM01. The sequence goes on from JBIILW010000157.1 coordinate 2,384, forward strand.
GGTGAAACTTAATCGCCATTTGTCGGTAAGCTTTCTTGATATCGGCCTCACCTGCATTTTTACTTAAACCAAGTACTTCGTAGTAATCTCTTTTTTTCATCTATTTTCAATTGAATTACAAGGTTGAAAAGATTGAAAGATTACAAGGTTTTTGTAGTCTTTATGTTCCTAAATCTTTGTAATTTTTGTAATTTTTTAATTTTGTAATCTTTGTAATTCGTTATTCGCCAACTACCACTTTTGCAAAACGAATCACTCTTTCGTTTAACAAATATCCTTTTTCAACGGTATCAACCACTTTTCCTTTTAAATCATCAGTAGGCGCAGGAATATTGGTAATGGCTTCGTGGAATTCACTGTCAAATACTTTATTGGTGCTTTCCATTTCTTTCAAACCTTTTTGCATCAAAATATTTTTCAATTTATGACTTACCAATTCTATTCCTTCTTTTACAGCACTCACTTCTGTAGCTTTTTCCATTGCTTTTGAAGCACGTTCAAAATCGTCTAAAACAGGAATCAATGATACCAAAACTTCTTTGCTGGCGGTCATCATAAACTCCATTCTTTCCTTTGCCGATCTACGTTTGTAGTTTTCAAAATCGGAATATAATCGTAAATATTTATCTTTTGCTTCGGCTAATTCTTGCTCCAAAGTAATAGGAGTCTCTTCTGCCTTTTGTTCTTCATTAGTGACAGCATTGTCAGTTTGCTCAGTTTCGTTAACTATGTTTTCTCCAGAATTTTCTGTAGTTGAATCATTGGTTAATTCTTTCTCTTGCTCGTTATTCATTGTAATTTGGTGATATTTGCTAAATTTTGATTGATTTTAAAAACCTATTCTATCAAAAGTATTGCCATTGGAAAATTTGTCCGTTTTTTTGTGATTGGAAAGATTACAAGATTAGTTGGCAAATAAAATTCAATATTGATTACTTTAAATTATACTTTCGGTTATTCGTTTCGACAAGCTCAACGACCGCGGACATTGAGCTTGTCGAAATGAATTCCTATTAATAAACTAAATTGGCATTAGATTTCAATTTTTCTTAATCTTTCTCCCGATACATCGGGATTGTAATCTTTCAATCTTTACAATCTTTTAATTTTGTAATCTTTCTAATCTTTCAATTGAATCAACCTTCGTAACCTTCGTTTCATCACGTTTACTCACTCCAAATAAATAAGTTTTATCGTAGTAAATTAACATGGCTTTTGCCCAATCGGCAATATTATTTTCTTCTAATAATTGAACGGCTTCTCGGGTTCGTAAATCGCCCAAACGTTTATGCAGTTTTTGAGTGGCCTGTATCAATATTTCTTTGTCAAAATGCCCATAATCAGTTAATATATTTTTTACTCGTTCATCTATATCTATTTCCAAAAAGTATAGCTGATTATTGCGAATAGCTTCATGAATTTTAGTAGGTACTTTACAGCGGCCAATCATGGAACTTTCATCTTCTATCCAAATTGGAATTTCAGCATTCATTTGATACAATTCAAATGCCAGTAAATTTTCATATTGTTCATTGGTTGGTTGCGGTGGCAATCCAATATTACCAAAGGCAGAACCCCTGTGATTTGCCAAATTTTCTAAATCTAAAACCTGAATATTTTGTGATGCAAATTGTTTTAAAATAGTAGTTTTTCCACTTCCTGTATAACCACCTAAAACCTTAAAATGATAATCCGCTTCTAGCTTTTCTAATGTCCAATGTCTGTACTTTTTATAACCACCTTGTAACAAATGAACTTGAAAACCTGCTGTGCTTAACAAATTTGCCATGATTCTGCTTCGCAATCCGCCACGATAACAGTGAATAATGATTTCTTTTTTTTCAAATTGCTTATAAGCTTTTTTTACTAATTGATGGAAATGAGGACCCACTAATTTATAGCCTAAAATAACTGCTGCCTCATGTCCATTTTGCTTGTAACAAGTGCCAACTTCTTTGCGTTCTTCATTATTTAAAATAGGAAAATTAATTGCATTAGGAATATGTCCTTGTTCATATTCAATAGGTGCGCGCACATCTATTAACGTTAGCGTTTCTTGTAATTTAAATAATTCTTCTATGCTGGTAATTGGCTTAATCATTTAATAAATAATTTTTGCTTTGCGGACCTTGATTCATTAATAAATCCATAACAGATAAATTAGCTTGAAAAGGATATTTTTCGGTAAATACTTGTAAATATTTCTTCATGTTTTCTCCTTCTTTTACTTCGCGATCATTGCGTTTTTTAGCATCAAAATAATTGCGAAAATCGCTAATATTTTCATATTCTATTTCGTATTTTTCAGTATAATAAATTGGTTTTTCTGCTTTCAGCAATTTTAAAATTATTTTCAATAATTCGGTGTTGAAATCAAACAAATATTCATGCTTTTGCTGGAAGTAAAATGGTTCAAAATAATCTTTGTAATAAAACCAAAATGAGGAGTTTCCGTAAGCCGATTGAAACGCTAACCAATGCTGCTTTTGCCAGCTTTCATCGTAGTTAATTTTTACCTCCCCAAAAGCTTGTTTTGAAAAATGTATTTTTAGTGTTGGAATACTCAAAACCTGCACACCATTTGCTCCCAAAATATGACAGCGATTTGCATACGTTTGTTTCAAATAATTTTGATGCTTTTCAAGCAATATTTCTTCTGCCAAAAGCAAATGTTTTGCATATACCAAATTAGGTAAATAGGTGCTTGGGAAAAGGGCTTGAGTTCTCGCTACTGGCTGCTGGCTGCT
>JBIILW010000158.1:0-5101 GCA_044338265.1 Bacteroidia bacterium
CAAGTTATTCAAAAACAACTGTGAAGGAGTTGAATGTTTTTTTTCTTCCATTGGCTAAAGCCAACGGCAATGGATTATGTTCCAGAACAAGCGCATCTATTGCCGTTTGGCTTTAGCCAACGGATATGAATGCAATAGATTTTGTTGCAGAATTTTTGGATACTTTATCGTAGACTTTAGCCAACGGAACTGAGGAACAATAAACTATTTCCTATAAATAGAAATAATATTTTTAGTAAATAAAATAACATTTTCCTTATTAATATAAGTCCAAAATGGTTTTTGGAAATTTGGAATGGTATAAATGGTATTTCTAATTCCCATTTTTAAATCAATGCTATTTATTTGACTTTGATTGGTTTCAAATATTTGATTATTTCCTAATTGAAAATGCTGTGAATTTTTAAATTTTATAGTTTTTAAATAGGCAGCAAATACATCAAAAAGCAAGCAAATGCTGTCATTGCAAAGCATAATTTGATTGGTATTATCCGATAAAAGGGTAGGGGTAAAATCGGTTTGGGTAAATTGTTTTATATTGCCACTGCTTTGGTTTAAAATACCGTCTTTGGTTATTTTTTTTAATTGTAAATCACCTAAATCAAACACCCAAATTCCATTGTCATAACTCCTGGCTATGTCAGCTGCTTGGGTAATATTTAGTTTTGTTAAATCTAATTCGCCTCGGTAAGCAAGGTTATTATCCAATAAAAGCACCCTATTTATTTCTTTATAAAACACATAAATCTCCATTGGATTACTCACGTCTAAGCTGCTAATATTTCCATTATAATTATAGTTTAAAGTAGCCAATACTTTTCCTGAATAACTGTATTTATATAACTGATTGGTAGGTGAAACAATGTATAAATTCCCCATATCATCGGCTTGAACAAACTTAGTATTAACCGAAAATTCTGAAACTAATTTTGAACTATCGAGTATGGTTTGTGCGTTGCAATAAGAGGAAATAAAGATGAAGTATAAAGTATGAAGTATGAAGGATAAAGTATGGATAATATTTCTATTTTCTTTAATTTTACTTCGCAATTCGAATTCCGCACTTCGCACTTCGTTTACATTTCGCACTTCGTACTTCGCACTTCGCACTTTTCCCATGTTATTTTTGGTAAACATAGTTAGCCGTTTCATCAGTATAACTTTTAAGTTCAGCGCCATTTTCATCTATTGAAAAGTAGGTATTATATTCCATCCAATCGCCTAAATTTACATAATTACTTTTGGCATTTAATTCATAAATCATGGGTAAATGTCGGTGTCCAAACACAAAGTAATCAATATATTCGAGCGCTAAAATATTTCGAGCATGAATTATTAAATGTTCTTCTTCATGATAAAAAGTATGGTTATCGCTATAAGTTTTTTCTTTGCTTTTATGGCTAAACCAATTGGCTATGCCAATACCAATATTTGGATGAAAAAAAGCAAACATACGTTGAAATAAATAATTGCGATAAACGGCTAAAATAAATTTGAAAATTACTTGCTTCGGACCTAATCCATCACCATGACCAATGAATAATTTTTTGCCGGCTATGGTTTTAATAATTGGTTTGGAATAAACTTTACAACCAATTTCATTTTCTAAATATCCAAATTGCCATAAATCGTGGTTTCCATGAAAAACGTGAACAGGAATTCCATCATCAACAAACTCCGCAAGTTTGGATAATAAGCGCACAAAACCTTTTGGAACAACGGTTTTATATTCAAACCAAAAGTCGAAAATATCGCCAACAATATATAGTTCGTGGCAATTATTTTTGATAGCATTTAAAAAAGAAATGATTCGTTTTTCTCGAATTAAACTTTCCTCCAAATTTGGAATGCCCAAATGGAAATCAGAAATAAAATAGGTTTTCTTTTGCACTTGTTTAGTCTTTTGTAGTATCGTCAACTATAAACACAAATATTTCAGTTGGTCCGTGAGCGCCAATTACTAAAGTGCCTTCAATGTCTGCAGTTCTGCTTGGTCCGGTAATAAAACTAAGTAAGGAAGGTCCATTTTTACCATACCTATTTTTTACTAAAAGCATACCATCTTTGGTTTCCATAACCAATTGCGATTTTTTAGCATACACAATATGAACAGGTGGCCAAATGGTAAGTGTTCTGCTATTAGCTGATGAACTCACTAAAACGGTTCCTGTTCTAGCAATTAATGCTTCGCAAGAAGTAATAGCAGCCTGAATTTTTTCAATTTGTTCGTTTTTATGGTTATATATAATGCCCGTATCTTTGAGCATATCTTGCAAAGCATGTTCCCAACAAAAAAAATGTTTCCATTTTCTTTGTTCTAGTAACGTAATAAGTTTGTCTAAAAAATCGAATTGATTGCTACAATAAATAAATTCACCATTTACATTGGTAAATTGCTCCGCAAAAATCTCTATTAAGCTTAAATCACTGCTAGGTTGCACATAAATATTAGAGTCTAAATCAATATTTGTAAATTGATTTTTACTTTTAAAAGTAAGCGCTTGGCGTACTTTTTTTAATATTTTTTCTTTAGGCGTTACTAGTTGCTCCACTAAGCGCAATGTAATAATTAATTATAATACAAAACAAGAAGTAAATTTTATTTTGAATGTTGAGTTTTGAATAATGGAATAATATGTTCCATTTCGACAAGCTCAATGACCGGGAAAATTTGAAATTCGAAGCACGAAATAATGCTAGCTATTCAATAAATTATTCTTTTAAAGAATCTGTGAATCTGTGGCTACATTTCCGAATAAGATCAATGACCGAGAAATTCAACATTCAACATTCAAAACTCAACATTCAAAATTTTATTTCCAGGCTTTTACTATTAAGCCAGTACCAGTTTTATGAATAGCATTGGTATCAAAATAATTTAAAATATAGCTAATAGGGAAAGTAATAATATAATAAAAAGGTAAAATAAGGAAGAATATTTTGCTAGCATTTAGCATTTGCATTGGATATTTCATGCTTAGTTTCCAAGCAATTTTTCCTGGATTTCCATAACTGTATAAAATTTCCATTTTCTCAAAACCAGCAGTTTTTAGTTTTTCTGCCATTTCAGCTACTGGATATCCATCGCGAACATGTTCGCCAATAAAACTTTCACCCGTTTCTTCGTGCACATCGCTTCCACCTTGGTCGCTAGGAGTAGAAATGAGTAGCATAGCGCCAGGTTTTAATGCTTGATGGTAATTAGTAAACACATCTACATCTTCTAAAATATGTTCCATTACATCTACACAAAGAATTAAATCGTATTTGTTAGTGGCAAATGGTTTTGTTAAATCGGCAAACTGAAATTTGGCATTATTTAAACCAACTTTACCAAAAAACTCATTGCAATCAGCAATTTGTTTTTCCATTACATCTAATGAATCAATGGTATAATTATTTTTGTGTTTGGCTAAAAAGTAACTGTATTGTCCAAAACCCGAACCAGCATCGCAAATCAATGCTTTTGGATTGTTGTTAATCCATGTTTTAAGTTCGCGGTGAATATGCCATGAGCGCAGTAACAATAAATCTAAAAGGCTGTAAAATATTTTACGTAAAATGGTGAATTTGTTAAATACAATTCCTAGGTCTTTTTTTATTGGATCGTAATTCATGAATACTGTTTGTGCTATATAGTTTTAATTTATAAAATTTATTTTCCTTTATTCTCGTCTTCTTCTTTTACTTTTTTCATTACTTCTTCCATATGAAAAACGTAATCTAAACTTTCATCTACAAAAAAAGTAAGTTCAGGAACTATGCGTGCTTGATTCTTAATTTTTATGGCCAATTTATGTCTTATTTCTTTATTATGGACATTTATTAATTTTAATAATTCCACTTTATTGGTGGCATTTAAAAAACTTAAAAACACTTTTGCAAAACCTAAATCGGGCGATATTTCCACCTTGCTTATGGTAATAAATGCATTGTTAAAAGTGTTTCCTTCTCTTAAAAATATATCAGACAAATGTTGTTGAATGATGCCTGCAAACTTTTCCTGACGAATACTCATTTTATTTTTTAATAGCCGCAAATATAAGCGGGCAAATGTAAAATAGCTATTTATGTAGTAAGTTTTTAGAAAAAGGCTTGCTCTTTATTCATTTTACTAAAGTTTTCTTACCAACATTAACCCATCGCGAATGGGTAATAAAATATTTTCAACTCTATTGTCTTCAGTAATTTTCATATTGAGTTCATGTAAAATTTTGGTGTCTCTGTTTTTTTCAATGGCAGTATTGTCCAAAACTTTTCCGCTCCAAAGTACATTGTCTAATAATATAAAAGCCCCAGCAGGAATTATTTCCATGACCAATTCGTAATATTTTTCGTAATTTGGTTTGTCCGCATCTATAAAAACTAAATCGAAAGGTTGTTTTAGTGTTCTAATTATTTGGTAAGCATCTCCAATTATAGGTAATATTTTTCCTGTGTTGCCAGATTGAACAATATAATCATTCACCAATTCTTCATTTTCAGGATTTACATCTATGGTAAAAAGTTTTCCATCACTTTGCAACCCCTCGGCTAAGCAAATGGCCGAATAACCTGTATAAGTTCCTATTTCTAAAATGTATTTAGGCCTTATCATATGGCTAATCATGCTTAAAAACCTACCCTGAAAATGTCCGCTAATCATTCTTGGTTGTAAAATATTAGCATTTGTATGTCTATCCAAACTTTTCAAAACTTCATTTTCAGGAGTTGAAAAAGTGTTACAATAGTGTTGTAAATTTTCAGGAACTATGTTAAAACTCATGAGACAAAAGTAATATTTACTAAAAATTTATCAGTAAAATTAATTTAAAAATAATGTCCTTTCGGTAAAAACCATGAAAATCCAACAATTGTCATGTTCAATTTTGATGCTTCTCAGAATTATAAAATTTAGTGTAAAAAAACTGTCATAAGCAATGTATTTGATTTGCATCATGCTATTTATCTCTCAGGTGTGACGACTTTCGCAGTCTCAAAATTAATAAACAAAATACCACAATGAAAAAAAACTTATTTACAATCCTTTTTATAGCAAGTATTGCTACAAATTTATTTGCACAAAGCACCACCACCACCGATTCGCTTAGTATGACTATAG
>JBIILW010000159.1:0-5097 GCA_044338265.1 Bacteroidia bacterium
TTTAAATAATGTTTCGCAGCTAATTGCATCAGCAATGAACTTTTTATGTTTTCCATTTTTTACAATTAATGTAGCAGGAATAGCGCCACTCCAATGCTTGTCTATTTTATTGATCCAATTATTGGCATTGGTTTCATCCAATAAATATACATTTTGCAAATTGTATTGTTGAACTATTTGTAACAATTTACCTTGATTATTTTTTAAATCTAAACTAACAAATACCAGTTTAATATTACTATTTTTTATTGCTTTGGCAAAGGATAACAACTCAGGCATTTCTTTTATACATGGTTTGCACCACGAAGCAAAAAAATTAACTACATAAACAGTGTCCGACTTATTATAAATGCATTGCTTTAAAGTATCAAATTTTATAACTTGAATGTTTTGAGCAAATGATTTTTGAACAATAACAAAGAAAATAAATAGTACAACTAACTTTGTGTGCATGAATAATAAGATAAAAAAACGCCTCGTTTAATGGAGGCGTTTTTGTTTTTATTTTGAAATCATTATTTTTTTAGTCACTACATTGCCATTGTCAATGATCTTAATTAAATAAGTTCCTTCATACAAGGTTCTGGTATCAAAATTAACAATGGTGCTACCTTGAAATAAAACTGTTTTTTGAATCAATTTTCCCGTTAAATCATATAGTTCAATATCAAGATTATTTTTTGTTAATTGATTCAATTGAATCGCAATAAAATCTTTTGCTGGATTAGGAAACACATTGATTGTAGTTTCATCTAATTCACTTTTATTTATTCCAGTGTTTCCTCCAGGTGTGTAAGTGCTAACTGTTTCTGTAATTGTTGTAACTTTTGAAGCAGATTTTACACCATAAAATGTAGGACCAACTACATAAGGATAGGCTGAATTCCAGTTCTCATCTACAGTAGCAAAATAGCAATATATTCCATTTGGATATTCAGGTGTTTTACAAAAACGTCCGTTGTGTGAATCTAAATAATCTTGAGATGAACTAACAGGAACATTGTATTGATAGTCTTCTCTAAAATATCCTAAAGGATAAGTTGAGCTTACGATAGGACCAGCAGTTACAGCCGTTCCGCTTGCATTGGTTGTTCTGGTAGTCATATTTCTTAAGGTATAACTACTTTTCATTCTAGTTATTTCTCCAGTTCCATCTGCATTTTTATAAGCATATGCTCCATATATTGGAAATCCATCATAAGCAAAACCGATTAATGGCGAATGCTTGCTTGAATCAATGGCATATAAACCATCGGCTGAATAAAGGGTACAAACATCTGAAATAACTTTTAAGTCTAAACTAAATGCACTTGGGTTTTGATGGTGATGGTAATTACCATTTGCAGGATGTGCTTTCGCACAATCAAATCCAAGTCTTTCACCAACTACTGCATCGCGGTTCCAAACACCATCGCCCATACATGGTGGCTTAATAGGTCCACCGCATAAAGAATTTGTGGAGTTTTTCCAAGAAACACCGTCACGGTAATCGAACAGAGCAACTCCGTTTATAAATAATCCAATATTACCACCAGTTGTTGCAGTTGAAACTCCTGTATTTTCAATTGGGTTCAAAGGTAACTTAAAAATAGCATTTTGACTTCTTGCAGAATCTGGATTACCATCTTGAAACGGTCCTGTAATATAAGTGGGAATTCCATTGGTAGCCACATAAACAGAAGTTGCCGAATATTTAATGCTTTGACAATTTGCAATGGCAACATCAACAATAGGTGTAGAATTATTTTTCACATAATGTCGGCCAGTTACAGTGGTGTTTTGTAACCAATTTAAAATGGCTGGATTGGTTTGTGCATTTGCAATGATGCTACACAATAAAATGGTAAATAGGATTGTATTTTTTTTCATGGTTTTTTATTATTCTTTAATAATTGCTATTGATTTATTTTCTAATTTTATAAAGTAAATACCTTTTGATAAGTTTGAAAAATCTTGCAATTCAATTTGTGTTCCTGCATATAATTTATCACCTATTGAATTATACAATTCAACAACGGTATTGGCTTTTATATTTTCTATTTGAATGTATTTAGTAAATGGATTCGGATAAATATTTATTGCAGATGTTTTGCTTATTTCATTGATACTAGTTACAGTACAACCCGCACTTGTATTGGTTAATAAAGTATATTGAGCACATAAGTAATCGTAATTATTTCTTTCATCTACTGACATTGAACTATAAGAAAGGTTATTGGTTTCTAATGGATCAGCTTTTAAATTATAAAATTCAGTTTTTCCATAATCAAAATGAATCAGTTTGTAATCCATATTTTTAATGGCTTTTCCTTCAAATGAATCATGCTGCAGTTTAAATATTTCACAAAACTGCCAAGGTCTAATTTCAGTTCCTGTATTTTTAATCAATGGCATTAAACTTTTACTATCTACTGGTTTATTTGCAGGAATTTGGTTTTGCCAATTGATAAATCCATTTAATTCCAATACCGTTGAAAATAAATCAACTGTATTAGTTAAGGCGTTACAAATTCTATTTGGATTAACCACACTTGGACCAGAAATAATCATGGGCGTGTGAACTCCATATTGGTAAACCGTTCCTTTTGCTTTTGATGTATCGGCTATTTGAGCCGTGCGAGGCGTGTTCCCATTGTCGCCAATAAAAATAAAATCAGTGCTATCAAATCTATTCATAGCCTTTAACGAATCAAATAATCTACCTATTTCATGATCCATGGATTGCATCATGGCTTTAAAATATTGTTTTGGATTATTCTTAATATCTATGGCAGTTCCTGACAAAGTTTTATAGTTATGTAAACTCAATGGTGGTAAATGCAGCGGCTCATGTGGAGAGTTAAAAGCCAACCATAAAAACACAGGCTTATTGGTTTGAGTTTTTAACCAAGTTACTGCATTGTTTACATTTTCGGTAGTTGCATAATTAGTAATAGCACTCGATACACCATTGGTATATTTTGTCCAATTAGTAAAACTAGGTAATTGACCAATGAAAGGCCCTTCAAAATGATCGTAACCAAGTTTCAATGGACTCATTAAATTAATTGCGGGAGCTGCTAAATTTAAATGCCACTTTCCAATATCAGCTTTTCCGATATTAGCATTGTGAACTTTTAGTAATTTAGGAATGCTAATTTCTGCTGTGTCAATAGAACTAGAACCTCCAGCACCACCTACAATTCCTCCAACTTTAGTTCTAAAACTATAACGGCCTGTTAAAATAGTAGTTCTTGTAGACGAGCAAACTGGGTTCGACATGTGATTTGTGAAAACAATCCCTTTATTTGCCAAATAGCGAATATTTGGAACGTCAACAGTGTCGCCATAACCAGGAAAAAAACCAAAATAATCTGCACTTAAATCATCGGCAATAATTAATACAGTAGTTCGCTGTGCATTTGTATTGATTGCTAAAAGCAACAGTAAAAAAGTAAATATTTTTATTCTCATTATTTTGTTTTTATATTCTTGGGCGTAACCATTATTGATTTTTTATAAATCAATAATGGTCGGGCTGTCCGCTATAATCTTTTATTCCGCTTTGCTTCATAAAAGGATTTCCGCTGCTATCCCTTACGCAATTTTTTAGTAATTATTAAAAAAACCAATCAACATACCAACCAATTAACTAGTCAACCAAATCAATCTATTCCTTCACAAACTTTTTAACAGTGGTAGTTTTAGTTTTATCATCTGTTAATTGAACAAAATAAGTTCCTGCAGCAAGGTTCGATATATCAATACCATTTTGCCATTCCGGACGAGGTAACATTATAACTGCTTTACCAACAATATTTAATATAGAAACATAATATACTTTTGTTTCTGAATTATTAAATGAAAAATATAGTTTTTCATTGGCTGGATTTGGATATATGGTAAAATCAGTAGCAAGTTTATTAACTGTTTTGATTGATGATGTTTTATCTGTTACCACAAATTGACCCATCATTCCATCGTCTTCGTGAAGTGATATGTGGCAATGGTACATAAATGGATGCAATGAATCGGCATAATCATCAAACTTAGCTATAAATTTTACGGTACTTCTTGCAGGTACAAAAACTACGTCTTTCCAGCCGGCTTGTGCCGCAGCCGGAGCCACACCTCCCGATGAAAGAATATTGAATTCCACATCGTGAATATGGAATGGATGTCCAAAATTAGATGTACTCGTAATTTCCCAAATTTCAGTATTATTCAAGGGTAAATCATAGTTATTGAAGTTTATATTGAATAACTTGTGATTTATTAAAAATGAAACACCATTGTTACCAACAATATTAGTATCGGTAATGGTTAATGAACGGGTAATTTTAGCATCGGTTGCCGGAATGGTATTTACTGTTCTTAAAGTAGTTGGTATTGTTGTGATAGGATTACTGGTTTTACTACCCACATTGATACGTAAAATATCAAAATCTTTTCTAGCTAAAAAATTAGCAAAAGGACCATTTGGAAATAAATCGCCACCAGCTATATTTTGAGGTAAAGTAGAATTATAAGCTCTTAAATTTACAGATTTTCCTAAATCATTGCTACAATCTATTAGTATTTCTATACGTTCACCTGCATGTAATATGTAGCGGGTTAAAGAAACTGGAGCGGCAAGTAAGCCACCATCAGAAGTAATTACTTGAAAGTTTCTACCATCGCTAAAACCTAAATTATATGAACGCTCTAATGCTCCATTTAATATTCTGAAACGAACTACTTGCGCGGGTATGGTATATTGCGGACGCAATGTTCCATTTACCATCATGCTATCGCCATAAGGAACAACTGTAAATTGGTTTGAAGTATTAAAATCTCTATCGGTTAATACCAATGGAATGTCATCAATTCCATATGTTCTAGGCAAGGCCAATTTTGATTCAACTTCATCTCTTACTATTATTAATCCGCCAATTCCTTTGGTAATTTGTTCCTCTGTCATTTCATGTAAATGCGGGTGATACCAATAAGTAGCAGCATCGTTTTTTACTTCCCAATATGGTTGCCAAGTAGAACCTGGAGGAATTACTTGATGTGGCCCACCATCCATTACAGCGGGTAAATGCATGCCATGCCAATGTATAGTAGTAGAATCGTTTA
>JBIILW010000160.1:0-5089 GCA_044338265.1 Bacteroidia bacterium
CAAACTTTTGTTCGATTTGATATATATATATATTGGCTTATTAGCGCTGCAATTTACATTGTTTGAAAATAAATCGGCAGCAATTTTATATACTGCCAAAAGCAGTAAAAGTCCTATAATTATACTTACATAGCGCCAACTTATGGTTTGATTTTTCATTAATTTTCTAAAATTGAATGCCACAATAAAAACATTTGATTTGAATTTATCAATTCAATAAGGTTATTTGCCATAATATTTTAAATTTTTAACCATGAATTTCAAAAAAATAATACTCATAATATCGTTGTTCGCTGCTTTTTACCATTGCACAGCACAAAATAAAATAAGCAAAATTGATTTAAAAGAATTGTGCAAAAATTTATCGGGGAATTATTCTAATGCATTGCAAGCAAAAAATGACAAGATGTTTAATAAAAAGTCACTTACCATCACTCCTATTTGGCAAAATAAAAAAAATGAATATTGGTTTTTGGAAGAACAAGCAAATTTAGAAAATATCAATAAAAACAATAGTAAGATTGTATTTAGGATTTTTAAAATGAACGATTCAGTTCTTGTAAAACAAATATATAGTATTAAAAAATCGGCTAAATTAAGTCAAAACACATCTACTGATAATTATATTCAAAACTTAACAAGTAAAAATATAATTTTGATGCCTGGTTGTGCTTTATTTTTTACTAAAAAAAATGAAATTTATTACGGAAGAACACATGACACAGATTGTTATAGTAGTATCAATGGAGCACAGTTTGAAAGCAGGAATGAAATAATATCTTCAAATGCTATTTTTATACTATCCCAAGGATTTGATAGCAATGGCAAACAAGTTTGGGGCAATGCAAAAGGTGAATTCAAATTTTTTAAATAACAGAAAAACAAATATTAATGATAGTAATTACAGGTGCGGAAGGATTTATAGGCTCATGTTTGGTAGCAAAATTAAACCAATTAAATTACAACGATTTGATTTTGGTGGATGATTTTGATACTTGCCCAAATAGAAATTTAAACTTAATTGGCAAGAAATTTACGGCTAAAATTGAAAGAACAAACTTTTTTGAATGGTTAAAAATAAATGCCAATCAAGTACAGTTTGTGTTTCATATAGGCGCTAGAACTGACACCACTGAAACTGATGAAGCCATATTTAAAGCGTTAAATTACGATTTCAGCATTGCACTTTGGAGCATTTGTGTAAATGAAGGAATTCCTCTGGTTTATGCATCTAGCGCAGCTACTTATGGCGAAGGTGAAAACGGATATGATGACGATGAAAGCAAATTAGATTTATTACACCCATTAAATCCTTATGGAAAATCAAAAAATGATTTTGACAAATGGGCGGTAAAACAAGAAAAACAACCTTATTTTTGGGCTGGCTTAAAGTTTTTCAATGTATTTGGACCTAATGAATACCACAAGGGCAGAATGGCATCTGTTATTTTTCATTCATTTAATCAAATCAAGGAATTTGGCAAAGTGAAACTTTTTAAATCACATAAAGCAGAATATGCAAATGGGGAACAAATGCGCGATTTTATATATGTAAAAGATTTATGTGATGTTTGTGTGTTTTTATTAGAAAATAGAAAAAAAAGTGGCATTTTTAATTTAGGAACTGGGAAAGCCAGAACTTGGAATGATTTGGTAAATGCAATTTTCAAAGCAATGAATTTGCCCTCAAATATTGAATACATAGACATACCTGAAGACATAAGAGGCAAGTATCAATATTATACTGAGGCCAATATGGAAAAACTTAGAAAAATTGGTTATAACAAAGATTTTACAAATGTTGAAAATGCAGTAAATGACTATGTAAACAACTATTTGAATAATAATAAATTTGAATAGATAAAATATTGATGAGGTTAAAGACGTTGCACGCAAAGTCTTTATAATAAATAACAAATCAAAAATCAAAAGCTGGTGTTTAAAGATAAAAAACTACTTAAATATTTTGTTCAATTCCTGATTTCGATGCTGTTATTACAGCTTTCGTTTTTGGCAGAACAACGATTTTTAAAAAATACGCCACAGCAGCAAAAAGATACTTACATACGTTTACAAGAAACCATTAGAAACAAAGAACTTTCTTTGGTAAAAACCTATCAGAAGTTACTAAAAGATTCTATCAATTACGAAAAAAGCTGGTTAAATATAAATGATATTGCTAAACAAGAAAATTGCTATATTCAAATATTTAAAAACGACACCTTATTTACCTGGACAAGTAATTTAATTAATGGACAGAAGTTTGGAAATAAATTTAAAGATGGTATAAGTTTTATTGTAAATAATAATGGTTCTTACCTTGCTTACAGTAAAATAAGTGGTAGTTTTCAATTCATTGTTTTTTATAATATTTACGAAGGTTATAACTATAAGAACCAATATTTAAACAATAAATTTAATGATGAGTTAGCATTTTTAGAAAATGGAATCATAAGTCCGCAGCCTTTAAAAGGCTTTTCCGATATCAAAGATATTTCAGATAAATACTTGTTTTCTGTTGAAATTTTTAGTAAAAACTACCTAGATAATTTATGGTTAATTATTTTTTCCATTTTTGCCATAGTGTATTTCTGCATTAGGTTACATTTACTAAGCAATCATTTATTGCATTTGAACATTGCATTTGGAACATTTTTCTTCTTTTTGGTCATGTTTTTAGTGAAAAAATTATTGTTGTTATACCAGCTTCCATCCTATTTATATAAACTCCCATTATTTAGCCCAATTATATATGCCACTAATGATTTTGTTCCTTCTCTTGGCGATTTTTTAGTAGTGGTATTGATTGCTGTTTGGTTTGTAATACTCATTGACTCCAAAAGAATTTTAAGTATCACAGAAAACAATGTTTACACTAAATATTCTAAACTTTTTTTCTATGTATTACTTACCATTATTTCAATAGATTCTGGCATTGACAGTATTAAAAGTTTAGTTTTTGATTCTCAAATATCATTCAGTTTAAAGAATGTATATTTATTAAGTCAGTTTAGTTTTTATGGCTTATTCATCGCAGTAATTTTATTGGGAGTCATACATATTTGTGTAAAAAACTGTTATTTATTTATTTCTAAAAATAAGTTTAATAATTGGGTGCTTGCCGCAATGATTCTGAGTATTTATTTAGTTATTCATCCTTTAATTATTCAGCATATTTTTGATAGGAAGCACATTTATTTTTTAGGCTCTTCGTGTTTAATTCTTGTTTTTGTTGCCTTTAATTATTTTGTTTCAAAAGCCAATAGATTTCAACATTATTTTATTTTAGTCATTCTTATTTCATTTGCTACCAGTTATGCTGTTAATTATTTTTCTGATTTAAAAGACGTAGAAAATAGGCAGCTTTATGCAAGCAAATTAATTTCTCAAAACGATATAAATACTGAATATTTTTTACGTGATATTGAGAAGAAAATTTTAGTTGACAAACAAATAAAATATTACTTTTTAAATGAAATGGCTTCCAAGTCGCAGTTTAAGAAAAGCATGCAACAGCTTTACTTTACGGGATATTTAAGCAAATATGAAGTGATTATTTACGACTATGATTCAACAGGAAATCATTTGAACGAAAGAAACAATATTTCCTTTAATCAGTTGAATGAAATTTATCAAGATCAATCCATTGAAACCATCGATAAATATTTTAAATATTTAAAAACAAGTAGTTTTTTAAAAGGATATTTATCGAGGTTTTTAGTGAATAGTGGCCGGGTAAATTTGGGTTATGTATTTATTCAATTGCAACCAAAACTTATTCAAGATGAAAATAGATTTGAAGAATTACAATTAGAGGGCACAAGCAATACAATTGGTTTCAAAAAATTTGATTACAGTTATGCCATTTATAGAAACAAAGCATTAATAAGTCAGAGTGGGAATTATCCATACAGAACAATCAATAGTAAAACCACCGAACAAGAAATTTTTACCAATTATATTGAAAACGAATTTGAACATTTAGAATATAAAAACGATAATCAATTAACTGTTATAGTAAGTAAAAAACATGAAGCATTTTACGAACCATTGGGTTTATTTTCATTGGTATTTACCTTTTTTACTTTACTACTTATTTTTTCATTAACGCTTTACACATTAGTAAATTCAAGGTTCTTAAAAGAGTTTAAATTACATAGAAGCAGGACCTATCGATTTTTAAAACATTATATCAATCGGTTTTTATTTATCAAAGATCCCGATGTAGTTTTGATTAGAACCAGGATTCAGGTTTCAATTATTTTAATTGTTTTTATTACATTAAGTATTACCGCTTATGTTACTATTAGCTTCATTCAATCGGAATATAACAGCAAACAAAATGAGAAATTAAGCAGGAAAATTAGAAGTGTGGTAAATACCTTACAAGGTGAGGCCTCTGATTATATTATTAAGAACAAACAAAGTGAAACCAAAGCTTATATTAACCAATTGGCCGATTTTTATGATACTGATATCAGTATTTACAATTTAAACGGAAGGCTTGTGGCAAGTAGCATTAGCAAGGTTTTTGACGAAGGTGTGATTTCAGATTTGATAAATCCTACCGCTTTTTATCATTTAAGTAAATTAAAAGAATCTCAGTTTAGTCAATCTGAGCAAATTGCCGATTTCAGTTATTTGGCAGCTTATGTTCCCATTTATAAAAACGAAAACGATTTGATAGGTTATGCCCAACTTCCTTATTTTAGTAAACGTGCAGATTTATTAAGTGAAATTTCGAGCATTGTTGTTGGATTTATAAATTTGTATGCTTTGCTATTTATAATAATTGGAATCATTGCATATATTATTTCTCACAATATTTCGTATCCACTTATATTAATTCAACGCCAGTTAAGCACTACTAATTTAGGTAAGAAAAACGAACCAATTTTATGGAACAGGAAAGATGAAATTGGAGACCTTGTAAAGCAGTATAATTTAATGATTGACAAGTTGGAGGAAAGTGCAAAAAAACTAGCGCAAAGTGAACGTGAAGGTGCTTGGCGAGATATTGCTAGGCAAATAGCACACGAAATAAAAAATCCATTGACGCCAATGAAGCTGAGTGTGCAGCATTTGCAGC
>JBIILW010000161.1:0-5086 GCA_044338265.1 Bacteroidia bacterium
AGTTTCTGGGCCATTGTCCATAGTTTGTAATGGAATATAATTAGCCACTTTATCTACTTTTTCTTGACGCAAATGAATCATTTGTTCATGGTTATTAGGGTCGTAACTAATATTACCTGTAATATTTTGTTTTTCTAATCCACCAATTCTATGCTCCAATCCTTTTGTACCAGGCAATGCCCATGGGCGACTTAATTTTTCGTCACGCATATATGGCATAAACTTATCGTCAGTATTTGTTTTTTCAGGAGCAAATTCTACTTTTATTTCTTGTAAATCTTTTGATTGTGGGTACATCCAAGGCTCAGAACCATTAGCAATATAACCATCAGTTAATAAAAATACAGGAATCATGTGTTCTAAAGCAATTCTACAAGCTTCATAAGCCATATTAAAACAATCGCCAGGTGATTGTGCAGCAACAATTACTAAAGGACATTCTCCATTTCTACCATAAAAAGCTTGCATTAAATCGGCTTGCTCCGTTTTAGTTGGTAAGCCGGTACTAGGGCCGGCACGTTGAACGTTTACTATTACCAAAGGTAATTCTAACATGGTTGCTAAACCAATTGCTTCTCCTTTTAAGGCTATTCCGGGTCCTGATGAACCAGTAATAGCTAAACTTCCACCAAATGATGCACCAATAGAAGAACAAATAGCAGCTATTTCATCTTCGGCTTGGAAAGTTTTTATATTGAAATTTTTATATTTTGATAACTCATGTAAAATATCGGAAGCAGGAGTAATAGGGTAAGTGCCGTAAAATAATGATAATCCTGATTTTACTGAGGCAGCTATTAAACCTAATGCTGCAGCTTGATTTCCCATGATACTTCTGTACACACCAGCATCCATTTTTGCAGGAGCTACATTGTATCTATTAGCAAACATTTCTGTTGTTTCGCCATAGCTCCAACCCGCTTGCATAATTTTTAAATTGGCGTTCATTACGGCTTCGTTCTTTTTGAATTTTGATTTTACAAAAGCAATAGAACTTTCCATATTTCTGTTGTACATCCAATAAACTAAACCCAACACAAAC
The DNA here is from genome assembly GCA_044338265.1 of Bacteroidia bacterium. Taxonomy (GTDB): domain Bacteria; phylum Bacteroidota; class Bacteroidia; order UKL13-3; family UKL13-3; genus JAAFJM01. The sequence continues at coordinate 1,043 of JBIILW010000161.1, forward strand.
ATGTTTTTGCAACGATCAATTTCTTTCACACTTAAGCCAGTATCAGTTAAGGCCGCTCTAGTAATTTTTGTTACATCTATAATTTTTAAATCATATTCGTCAAGAGATCCATCAGTAAGTGGATTTTTATCCTCTGGCACATTTGCTAAGCGCATGTTTTTAGAGTCAAAACCATCGGAATTAGCAATGATAACACCGCCTTTTACAAGGTTTTTTATATTAGCTTTTAAAGCAGCAACATTCATTACTACCAATACATGACTCATATCGCCAGGGGTATGAATACGAGTAGAACCAAAATGAATTTGGAAACCAGAAACACCCGCTAAAGTACCTATAGGAGCACGAATTTCGGCTGGAAAATCAGGAAAAGTTGCTAAATCATTTCCAAATAAAGCTGCTGAATTTGTAAATTGTGTTCCTGTTAATTGCATTCCATCACCGCTATCGCCTGCAAAGCGAATAACAACTGATTCTAAATCTTTATCTATTGTTGGATTCATTATATGTTTTAAATATTACTGATGCAATAATAAAAAAACTAAGTGTATTATTTTAGTTTTTGGTCGCTATAAAAACTAACTCTTATTAGGAATTTCGTTTTTTTGAAATAAATTAGATGAAATTGGAAATAAATTTTATTTATCATTGCAAAAATAAAATTCAATTAATGGAACCTCCGCTTAATTTACAATTCGTTACCTTATCATATGTTAATTCAAATTTACAAATAGCTGATTGGCCTACAATAGTTGGATGTATTATTGCAATTATCATTTTCATTCTTTCATCTGCGCTATTTTCTGGTTCAGAAAATGCTTTGTTTTCATTGAATAAAACTCAAATAGAAGAACTTACAAATGATGCTTCTAGCACCTCAAAAGCAATCAAATATTTAATCAGTAATCCAAAAAAATTATTGGCTACTATTTTAATAGGAAATACCTTTATAAATGTAGCAATGGTAATGGTTTCAACAGTTTTACTTGAAATCATTATTGACTTTAAATTGAATCCAATGTTTGGCTTTTTAATTGAAGTAGTTTTTGTTACTTTTATGATTGTATTATTTGGCGAAGTAATTCCCAAAATATATGCTGTGCAAAACAATGTTAAGGTTTCAGCATGGGTGGCAGTTTTTATGTTTTATACGTATAAATTATTCCGTCCCTTAGTTTATGTTTTGGAAAACTCTACATCCATTATTGATAAACGTGTTACCAAACGTGGTCATATATTAAGCGTAGATGAATTAAGCCATGCCATTGACATTACAACGGAAAGTGATGCTCCAAAACAAGAGAAATCAATACTAAAAGGAATTGTAAATTTTGTAAATACTAATGTTACTGAAATTATGTGTCAAAGGCCTGATATTGCTGCCATTGACGTAGAAAGTAATTTTACAGAATTACTTCAATTAATTGATGAATTAGGCTATTCGAGAATTCCGGTTTACCATGAGAGTTTGGATGAAATAAAAGGAGTGATTTCTATTAAAGATATATTACCCCATATTCATGAAAGCGCTGATTTTAAATGGCAAAGTTTAGCCAGAAAGGCTTTTTATGTTCCTGAATCTAAAAAAATTGATGATTTGCTAAAAGACTTTCAAAACAAAAGAACTCACATGGCAATAGTGGTAGATGAGTTTGGCGGAACTAGTGGTTTGGTTACCATGGAAGATATTTTAGAAGAAGTTTTTGGTGAAATAAATGATGAGTTTGATGAAGACGAAATTTATTACAGCAAGCTTGATGATAACACATTTGTTTTTGAGGCAAAAATGCTCATTAACGATGTATGCAAATACATAGAAATGGAGCAGGATTTATTTGATGATATTAGAAATGAAGCGGATACCTTAGCAGGCTTGTTATTAGAGTTAAATGAAAACATGCCGAAACAAAATCAAGAAATAAAGTTTCAAAATTTAGTATTTAAAATTGAAGCAGTTGATAAGCGTAGAATAAAAAGAGTAAAAATTTCAATTGAAAGATAATGAATAAAAGTGTTTTTATAATTATAATTATTATACTTTTTGCGGCCTGCACTGAAGAAGCAATTATTCCAAAACCAAGAGGTTATGAAAGAATTGATTTGCCAACAAAAAAATATTACCGATCTCAAAATCCTTGTAGTTATAGCATGGATGTTCCCGAATATGCCAGCGTTGAATTAGACCGATATCCAAATGCTGAACCTTGCTGGTTCAATGTAGAATACAAACCATTTCATGCTACTTTACATTTAAGTTATAAAGCAATAGCCAATAGAGATACTCTTTTTAAATTACTAAATGATAGCAGAACCATGGTTTATAAACACACCATGAAAGCCGATGAGATTTTTGAAAATTACATTTCAAGACCAGGAAAATATGGAATATTTTATGAGTTAGATGGAAATACAGCAACCAATGCACAGTTTTATATTACAGATAGCACCAAACATTTTTTAAGAGGTTCGTTGTACTTTAACGCTGCTACCAATCAAGATTCTATTGCCCCAGTTTTGGCATATTTAAAAAAAGACATGCTTCGCTTAATTGAAACTTTGGAATGGAAGTAAATAAATTTTGAATGTTGGATGCTGAATTTTGAATGAAATAATACTAATTTAAATAAACAACTAAGAACTAACAAACTACAAACGTATAAACTAAAAACCAATATGGCAGATATACATTCATCAAAAGCACCAGAACCTGTAGGTTTATATCCTCATGCAAAACGAGTAGGTAATTTATTGTTTCTTTCTGGAGTAGGGCCAAGAGAAAAAGGCACAAAAAAAATTCCTGGTGTAGAGTTAAATGAACAGGGTGAAATTGTAAGTTATGATATTGCTACGCAATGTCGTTCAGTGTTTCAAAACATTAAATATATTTTGGAAGATGCTGGCAGCAGTTGGGATAAAATTATAGACGTAACAGTATTTTTGACCAACATGAAAGACGACTTTAAAACCTATAATCAATTGTGGGCTGAATACTTTAAAGACAGTCAACCTTGCAGAACTACCATACAAATCATTTGTTTGCCAACGCCCATTGCCATTGAGTTAAAGGTGATAGCGACTATTGATTAATCAAAAGAAATACCATGCAAACAATTCTTATAAAGAACGCCACTTTAGTAAATGAAGGTAAAATATTTGGTGCAGATGTGCTGATAAAAAATGGCTTCATTGAAAAAATAGATACCAATGCCATTGCTATAGCAGCAGATGTGGTGATAGACGCATATGGTAAATATTTATTGCCAGGAGTAATCGATGATCAAGTGCATTTTAGAGAACCAGGTTTAACGCATAAAGGCGAATTATATACTGAAGCAAAAGCAGCTGTGGCTGGTGGATGTACCAGTTACATGGAAATGCCAAACACCATTCCAAGTGCCACCACCATTGAATTATTAGAGCAAAAATATACCAGGGCCAGTGAAGTTTCTTTGGCCAATTATTCATTTTACATGGGAACCACCAATAACAATTTAAATGAATTATTGAAGTTGGATGAAAGTTCTGTTTGTGGCGTAAAAATATTTATGGGTAGCAGCACTGGCGATATGTTGGTAGATGACCCACAAGCATTAGAAAACATATTTAGTCAAGTGAAAACTTTGATTGCAACGCACTGCGAATATGATCCTTTAATTAAAGAAAATACGGCTAAATTTAAAGCTGAATTTGGCGATAGCTTATCTGCAAAACAACATCCTTTGATTAGAAGCAGGGAAGCTTGTTATCAATCTTCAAGTTTTGCTGTTGCCTTAGCAAAAAAATACAATACACGTTTACATGTTTTACATATTAGTACCAAAGAGGAATTAGATTTGTTTGAAAACAATATTCCTTTAAGTGAAAAGAAAATTACTTGCGAAGCTTGTATACATCATTTATGGTTTTGTGATGAAGATTATGAAACCAAAGGAAATTATATCAAATGGAATCCCGCGGTTAAAACAGCAGAAGACAGGGCTGCCATTTGGAAAGCAGTGAACGACGGAAGAGTAGATGTAATTGCTACCGATCATGCGCCACATA
>JBIILW010000162.1:0-5080 GCA_044338265.1 Bacteroidia bacterium
AACTGATTACCTGTTTGAGTCCATTTTAAAGTATAATTTGGGTAACCCAATCCATAAATCCATTGATTAAAAAAGTAGTCATAATTTTTACCTGATAAACTATTTACCAAAAGTCTTAAATCATTGGTAGTAGCATTGCCATTGGCAAACTGAATTTGATACGTTTTACAAACTCTAAAAAACAAACTATCGCCTAACAAATAATGTAAAACCCTTACTGCCGAACCACCTTTATTATACGTTATTTCACTCGAAAAAATTCGAGATACATTAGTTGTATCAGTAAAATAAACAGAACCATCAATTTTCTTTGCATTGTTATGCATGGTGGTTAAAACCGTAGCCGTATTACTTGCTGTGGTTAAGTATTTGGCAGCTATATATTCAGAGTAAGTAGCAAAACTTTCGTTGAGCCAAATGTCTTTCCAAGTAGCACAAGTTACATTGTCGCCAAACCATTGATGCGCTAGTTCGTGGGCAACAATTCCAAAATTAAATATTCCCATACTAGTCATGGTTTGGTGTTCCATTCCACCCGAAAAGGGAGCCATCATATGACCATATTTTTCTTTATAAAAAGGATATAAACCATACAAATCTGAAAACAATTCTACCATCGATTTGGTAGCGTTGATGCTTGTAGCATTGTTTGAATAAGCCAATGGATTACTATAAATATAATGTTGAATCAAAATACTATCGGCTAATTGTTTTGGTTTAGCATATTGCAAATATTCTTTGTATTGACCCACCGTAACTGCTACCAAATAGTAGTCAATTTTATAACGTGTTTCCCAATTGAATCTATGTTTTCCATTGCCCATTGGTGTAATGCTTTTAAGTAATCCATTTGAACCCACTTTATTGGAGGTATCGGTAGTCACTGAAATAAATACTGAATCAATTTTATCTTGCAGCGATTGTTTGCAAGGCCACCATTCGTAAGCGCTGTAAGGCTGACTTAAACTCCAAGTAATTTGATTGGAATATGTTGGAGATGCTCTGTTACTAAATCCGTTTCCAATGGCAGCACTTGCAGCGCTTGGCGGTGTTCCATGATAATAAATTTGAACTTGAATAAATTGATTATTAGAATAAACCGAATCTAATAAAACCAAGGCAATATCGCCTTGCCTAATTACTGATAATTTTTGATTTTTAGAACCAAAAACTGAATCTACAATCAAATTTGCATGTAATTGAAACATGAAAGTATCGAGCGCAGAAATTTTGGATTTTGCAATCGTTTTTACACTACCCGCAATATAGGTAGAAGTACGTTCTACATTTAAATTTAAATCATGAAAAACCACATCATATTTTTCCATAAAATCCATTTGCGCGGAGGTAGCATTGGATTTATTTAAACTTAAAACACTTGAATTAATCTTTGAATTAGCACATATATGTTGTGCATTTAAATTATTATTTAAAGTAAAAAGTACTGTTACTATTAAAAATATTGATTGTTTATTGAACATGGAATAATTGATTTTAAAATTTCACCAAATAAACAATAATTTATTTATAAATTAAAAATACTATTTTATATTACAATATCATTACTTTTTATAAATAAAAAAGCTCGCTTCATTGCTGAAGCGAGCTTTAATTGCAAAACAAATTATATTATTTTGTAGCTACAATTCTAACTTTCACATTGAATTTATCATCGATGGCTTTGTCACCTAAACCTTCAAAGAAATTCTTTGAACCATACTTAATATCAAAAGCAGTTCTGTCAATATCAAAACTAGCATTTGCCACTACTTCACCAGTTTTTTTAATGATAACAAAAGCAGGAAAAGTAATTTCTTTAGTAATTCCTTTGATTGTTAAATCAGCTACTACATTGTAATTATCTGCACCAGCTTTAACACCTTTAATTTCAGTAGCTGTTTTAATTTTCAAATTAGCTGTTTTGAAATTATCAACGCTAAAAAAATCTGGAGAGTTTAAATGACCAATCAATTTTTCATTCCATTCGCCAGTTAAATCTGTACAAGTAACAGTTGTCATGTCAATGTCAAAATTGCCACCTATTAAATTTTTTCCGTCAGTTTCAATGGTACCAGCGGCAATTTTAACTAAACCCTTGTGGTCGCCAGTTACTTTTTTAGCTACCCAATTAAAGCTTGATTGTTCCGCATTTACTTTGTAAGAAGTTGCGTTTTTTGTTGCTGGCTTAAATGCTACTGCAACTAATGATAATACTGCTACTGCAGCGATGATTAACTTTTTCATTTTTGTTTGTTTGTTTTTTTAAGTTGTTATTGTTTATTATTTTATTGCTTATTGCCTCCCGATGCATCGGGAGCTTACTGGCTATTGTTTTTCTTTCTTATTTTATTTAGCAAATCGTTTAACAAATCTGCCTCTTCATCTGTTAATAAAATTCGATTTTCATTGCTGTCAAGTTTGTCATCTAATTCCTTTAAAATTTCCAAACCATCATAAGTAATTGTAATGTCCATTTGGCGTTTATCTTTTGGACAAACAATTCGTAATACCAATTTTTTCTCTTCTAATTTGTCTATTAATCTTGAAGCATTTGATTGAACATCTAACATTCTTTCTTGTATCAATCCTATAGAAACAGGATTTCCATTTTGGCCTCTTAATATTCTCAATACATTGTATTGCTGCGCACTTAAATGATAGGGTTTAAAGAAACGGGTTTGTGCTAAACTTAAATGTCCAGCAGTAAAAATCAAATTTAAAAAAGCTCTTTGCTGTTTATTTTTAAATTCTTTTTGCTTTATTTCTTCTTCTAATCCCATTACTTTCGAATGCTGATGCAAATTACATGTATATACATACAATAAACAAGAACAAATTTAATTGTACATACATATATTTGTTTTTCAGGTAAATAAAATTTATTGAATGGTGTATCTTAAACTAAATCCACCACTGGATATTACAGTTGGGAACTGGTTTGACGTTAAAGGATTTGTTTGGCGTCTATCATAGAAAATACGCAGCATTAGTTTGGTATTTATTTGGTATTCTACACTTGGTCTAAAACTATAAATAGTTTGACCAAGAACGGGAATATTGGTTTCCACGTCTATGTTTCTAACTTTAGTAACGTTTTCCCTGTATGAAAAATCAAGCCTAAAATTGATATCATTGTCTAATACTAATTGACGGGTTCTACCAATAGGTATTTTCAATTTTTTGGTCCTGTAACCCATACCAAAAGTAAATTCTTCACCTAATTGTTCATTTAATTGGCGGTTACCTAAAGCCAAATTTACAGTTCTGTCTTTATTGTATTTTGCCGATGCTGTTACATTATTTACCAAGGTAACTTCCACACCAAATAAAGGAGCAAAACGTTCTGTAATACTTACCGTTCTTATAATAAATTGTGAAAGAAAATCTGTAACACCAGCGGCGGTATCTCTATTAATTGCTGAAGGGGTTAAAAAATTACCAACAGTATAAGTGGAAGAATAACGGTGACTTAAAGCAATATTTGAAGCCCAAGTTTTAACAAATTTTAGTTTTGACAAACCATTATAATTAACAGACCAATTTGGAATAGGTAATTTAGGAAACGGTGACAAATCAACAGCATTTACATTAGTTCCACTATAGGCGGCTAAAAATGCTGGAATTAAAACATCTTGACTTGTTTTACTATAACCAACAACATATCCAAAAGTATCACGGGCTAAGCCTTGAGTTGAACCAAATTTTTCAATAGCTAAACGTTCAGATATTTCTTTTCTGTTTTGTTCAAATTGTCTAAAAACTTGAGAAATTCCATCACTATTTTCGGGTGAAAAAGCTGTATTCCAAGTTCCATAGCTGGTACTAAATGTTCCACTTTCTTGAAAACCAAAATCTTTGAAAGAACTGTCTAAATCATTATACCTGAAAATTGAAGTAATGTTCCTTTGGTTAGACCTCTCAAATGATAACACAATTCTTAAATCCTCAATTGGATCTATTGTAATTGTTCCGTTTATACGTTCTTGAATGTTTTCAGCAAATGCATTATTCATTCTAGAATCATTGGCCAACCAACCATTTTTTGCAGCATCATACCTGAAACTAGGATTTTGATCTCCCAAAATAAAACCATAACCTGGAGCTGATAAATCAGAGTTATTACCTAAAATGTCGGGTTTTGGTTTAAAGCCTGGTAACATTGTTCCTTCGGTTAAACTGTATGCACCCGTTACATTCTTAACTCCCATTAACATTTTGAAAAAAGTTTTGGCTAAAACAGGAATTTCTCTAGCTTCTTTTTCTTGATCTTCTTCAGGCTGCAAAGCTTTTCCATTTTTATCTTTTAGAGCCTTTGGCTGTTTTGGTCTTGGAATACTTTTTTTAGCAGTAGTGGGAGTATTTATATCTTTTAAAAACTTTACTTTGTTATATAATGTAATTAAATTTGCACCTATATTAATTTGTTGCTGACGAGAATTTTGAATAGTATTTCCTAAACTATCGGCCGCGGGTGGCGCTTGTTTCCATTGGTAATTTACAGAATAACTGTAGGTTGATTGATTGATAAAATCTAAAAAAGGAAATTTGTTAATTGGAATTGTGTAGGTTCCCCTGACAGTTTGGTTAAACTGTGTAAGTCTTCCTCCTTTTAGTAAATTATTACTAATAGTATCGCGTTTATCCTGAGTCGATTCATCAATTCTACCATTTGGTTCATCAATCCTTGCATCTGCAATTGCGTTGTAATCTAGCTTGATACTTTTAGTTAAATTCCAACCCAAATCGTAGGTTCTTTTCATGGTATAAAGTTTATCGTAATAGGCAGGAATAAAAACAGAACCACCAGTATTGTCGTTGGTTCTGTTGATCGTTTCACCATAACGTCTATCTAATTGGAATCTTAAACCCCAACTTGATGGCAAATAATTAAAGTTAATATCTTTTATCAAAGCCAAGTGTTTCGATTTTATAAGTTTAGCAAAAGGCTCAAGTGGTTTATTGGTGAATGTATAATTATAGGCTAAAACAGATTGATAAATTTGAAGCATATAACTTGCATACTGCTGGTTTCTTCTATAGGTTTCATTGAATGAAAAAGTAGCTGATAAATTTTCAACAC
>JBIILW010000163.1:0-5056 GCA_044338265.1 Bacteroidia bacterium
GTCTTTTACTACGCCCTTTATAGTTAATACCAAACTATTATTGCTTGCATTGCTAGTAACGGTAATGGTTTTTGTAAATGCACTTCTTAACGAACCCGCACTATAAACAACCGTTATTTTAGCTTTTTGGCCAGGCATAATTGGCTCGCGAGGCCAGCTAGGTGCTGTACAACCACAGCTTGGTTGAACATTACTTAATATTAATGGTGCTTGACCTTTATTGGTAAATTCAAAACTGTATTCTGATGGAGCCCCATCCCAAATGGTACCAAAGTCATGTGTCATTTTTTCAAAAGTTATTTCTGCTTTTGGTCCATCTTTTTTATCTTGAGCAAATAATTGGCTAAAACCAACTAAAACTATAAAACTAAAAATTACTATTTTCTTCATGTGATTTGTATGGTAAAAATTGAAAGTTCAAAGTAAACTAAAATCTAAAATTTAACGAAATGTTTTTTCAAAATAATATTTTAGGTAAAACGAATACGAATAATCAAATATTTGAGTTTGGATATCAATAACAGGTTCAAACCTAGCACTCATTTGAATTTGATTGAACAAGGTTTTGTTATAAATTATTCTTGGAATAATTAAGCTTCTACTATTGGGTTTGATTGTTGGATCATCAATGCTCTGACATTGGTAAATAGCTGTTCCCCGTGGTGAAATAAAGTATTGACTTTCAAAATAACTCAACATAAATTGTAGGTTACTGTATTGATAAGTTAGGTTTCCATAAACAGCCTTGCCATCATTTTGATTAGCAAAAACTAAAGTATCACCGGTGTCTTTATAGCCTAATAAGTATGATTCAAAAACCACTTTTTGTTTTTTAGAAATTTCATAACTAGTTTTTAATCCTAAAGTATAATTGGCACGCATGGTTAATTTATTTACCATATCAGCATCTATTTGTCCGCCAGCATGGCTTAACAGGCCTTGTAAAACTGAATAAACTTTAAATTGGTGTGTTGGGTTATTTAATAATTGCGTATAATTTAAACCAGCTGTAAATTGCTCCTTATATGGTGAGCCTCGTTCAATGAATTTTTCCCAATTAATCCAAACATCTAAAAACGTTTTTGGCTTTTGATATTTTAATTGAAAACCATTTTCTAACCTATGTTCAATGTTTCTAGCAATGTCGAACATGGGTTCAATGATTTGGTGGCTAGTGGCGCCCTCTAATGTTCCCAGAAGCATTTCCAAATTACGGTATTTAGTTTTAACAGTAAAAGTTGGAATAACAGTTGTTTCTCCACCAAAATCATTTCGAACAAATACACCTGCTTGAAGTTTTATATTACCTGTTGGTTGATACGAAAAGGAGGGACTTACTTGATATCCAAACAAGGTTCTTCCTAATTCTATGTCATTAAAATATTCAGTATTTCGCATGTAATTAAACACCGTTGCCGAAAAGCCAAATTTACCGCTATCAGCTTCATTTACTGAAATGTGTTGGTTTAAATAACTGTTATCAACTTGCGCAAATAAGCGAGCATTTATCCAAAATAAAATCGAAAAATAAATGAGTTTTAAAACCCTTGATTTAACCATAAAAATTATTGATTAGGATTGCAATTTATACAATTTCAATCGGGAAATTAACATGGCAATATTTATGCTTCAATAAATTCAATTCCATTTTTTGCTAATTCAGCTAAAATAGGTTTGTAAAACTCAGCAGTAATTGGAATTTGAACGCCTTTGGCTTTTATTTTATTTTGCAAAATTAATTTACATGCTATTGCCATTGGCAATCCCACTGTTTTAGCCATTGCAGTGTATGTTTTGTCTTCGCCTTTTACTACTAAAGTGCTATTTATTTTTTGCTTTTTATTATTTAACTCAAATGCTATTTCATGTTTCATTACAATCATGTCTAAATCGGTTTTTTCTAAAAACCATTTTTGTTGTAATAAATGCTGAAGTATTTGGGCTGGAGTGGCATTTTTAATTCCAATAATTTCATTAGTAAATAATCCCAACCATTTTACTCTTTTAAAGTCTTTGCTAGCTTTTGTAATGTTAAAAAATGCACAAAATACTTCTTCTACATTGCTATGATTAGCACCACTTAAAAACGATGCTACCAAGTCGCGATAGGTTAAAACGTTACTATTATGAATGCAAAAACTATCATCGGTTAAGCCTAATTTTACTAATAAATTCCAACTTTGGCTAAATCCTTTTTTGCGTAAAGTTCCTCTAATTACGGAAGTAGCTTTTTGTAAACCATAGGGCTCAATATAACTTAAACTATCGCGGTTAGCATACATTTCAAAAACACCATAATTGGAAATATTTACGGTTGCTGTTTGTTCAAAAATTCTGTTTTGGGGTATAAATTTTATTAAACCATTTTCTAAATATTGAGCGGTAGCTTGTCCAGCTAAAATAACGTTTCTTGGATTCCAAGTAAATTTATAATTCCACGGATTGTTATCAAATTCAGGTGCTACCAAACCACCACAAAACGATTTGAAAGAGGTAATATTTCCTCCATCTTTTTGTATTTTGTGAATCATTTCCATGGCCGACAAATGGTCAATTCCTGGATCTAAACCTATTTCGTTTAAAAACAAAACATTTGCTTCCAAAGCTGCTTCGTTTAAACTTTGCATTGGAGGCGTTACATAACTGGCAGTTACCAAATTCTTTTTAAATTTAATACAGTCGTGCGCTGCAATAATGTGTAAAGTGGGAGGTAAAAGCGAAACCACTAAATCCGCATTTTTTATAGCTTCTTCGCGTTCGTTTTGGTTATTTATATTAAATGCTAAAGCAATTCCTTGTTTACTTTTTGCTATTTTTTGCTTGGCTAATTCAATGCTTTGATCAGCAATGGTAACTTGCCAATTTTCCTTTTTGGCGTTTGCCAATAAATATTTTATTAAGTATGAAGACGAAAGACCTGCACCAATTACCAATATTTTTTTCATAAAAAACCTTTTTAAATTGCATTGCAAACATATATTTCATTTACGTGGAAACAAACTGTTTTTAAACAACAAAAAACCGACTAATCAATTGCTTGAAAGTCGGCTTTTGTAGGTAATTTAAATCTTATGAAGAGATATTATATAAGCTTACACTCGTACTTATTATAATTTTTTATTTGAATTTTCTTCTTGTTGTTCGCTTACTGGTTTTTCTGTTTTGTTAGATTTGCCACAACCTTTGGTAAAAGTTCCTAATGTTAAGCCACCAAATAATAATATAATCAAAGTTGTTTTCATGTTTTTTTATTTTGTAGTCTATTAACGTTCGCAAAAATAAAATAGTTACACTGAATTAATATTTTTTTTTGACGAACTTGATTTTTTGATTCCTAAAGTTAAATATTTAAATGGATACTTAAGCCGAATACTAATATAGTTTTTTGTATTTATACTTTCATTTCATGTTCAAATCATTGCTTTTTAGTTTTTCAATTTGCTATCACAATTTTTTTTATTAAATATTTGGTAATGTTATTATTCAATAGAATTTTTACTACATCATAGCTACTACAAGTGTTTTTAATAACAAGAATTGAAAGCTATAATTTTAAATTCGTCATTTATTTGATATAACATGATGAACCGATTTTTTACCATAAAAGGAATATTTTTAACCACATTATTTTTATTAGGAATTCTTTTAAAAACATCCGCACAAATTATTCCAATTGGCTCTGGTAGTTACACCACTCAATTACCGCCTGCCGATGCTGCAGGTAGAAACAACAAACCTGCAGGTATTCCTCGAGTTTCTGGCTTAGCAGCCAATAAAGCCATTCCAACTAACGATTGGTGGACTGGGTTATTAAGTTTTACAAATGCAAATTTGTATAATTATCCTTTATCAATGAGGGCATCATCTTCGGGTTTGGTAATGAGCTATACTTTTTTAGGTTTGGGCGCTATTGATTCGAGGCAACCAATGGGTCCCGAACAACCAATTATTGTTGGTTTAACTGGACTTTCGGTTACATATCCTACTGTTTCTAATCATTCCGATTGGTTGGTAGAAACCACTTGGAACAATGGTTCACGCCAATTAAAAGCCACCATCGGCAATGGAATGCCATTTGTTTATTTTACAAAAAGTAATTCCGATTCTGCAAGTATCAACGTATCGATTGGAACAGTAAATATTCAAAACGAAATGCTGTTAATTACCAATTCTTTAAGTAATTCTAATTTTGCTGTTTATGCACCAGTGGGTTCAATTTGGGTAAAAAATGGAACTGTTTATACCTCAAGTTTGGCAGGTAAAAATTATTTTTCGGCTGTTATGTTACCACAAGGTGCAAACGCCCAAAGTAACGCCAACGATTTTAAACAATATGCTTATGTTTTTCCTACTAATAGTATGGTAAACTATAATTATAATCCTGTTACTGCTTTGGTTCAAACTACTTTTACACTTACTACCGAAATAAAAGAAGGTCTGAATACATCAGCATTAATGGGATTGTTGCCACATCAGTGGGCGCATTTAAGTAACAATTCATTAAAGCCAGGAACTTTAAGCTACCAAACTTCACGAGGAACTATGAAAATGTTAGTTGGAAATACTTTTATAGTGGAAAATAAGTTCAAAGGCATTTTATCTACTTTACCCAATTTGGCTAAATATAGCAATGGTTTTGATGCAAGTGCATTGCAAACAAAAATTAATTTATTGAAATATGCTTCTTTAGATACTTGGACAGATTCGTACAATGAAGGTTTGGCCATGAATAAATTAATGCAAGTAGCCAGAATTGCTGCGCAAACTGGCAATTTAGAAACTAAAAACAAAATTTTGGCAACCGTAAAAGAACGAATGGAAGATTGGCTAAAAGCAGAAAATGGAGAAAACGCATTTTTGTTTTATTATAATACTTCTTGGACTACACTTATTGGTTTTCCTGCCGGATATTCGTCAGATGCAAATATTAACGACCATCATTTTCATTATGGAAATTTTATTCAAACTGCAGCAGGTATTGAAGAGTTTGAACCTGGTTGGTCGGCGCAGTGGGGTGCTATGATAAACTTAATGGTAAAAGACGCGGCTAATTGGG
>JBIILW010000164.1:0-5030 GCA_044338265.1 Bacteroidia bacterium
ATTTAACCATTTTGGAAATTGTGGATGGCTTTTCATAAATGAACCAACATTTAACGAAAGCCAATAAGTTTGTGCGTTATAATCTTTTAGTAATTGCTCTTGAAAATTTTTACCTAATAAATCGGGTCTGTATTTAGCGTATGGCGATGGTGTCATAGAAAACTTAAGCATCACTCGTTGCTCTTTCCATGCTAATTCCTGTGCTACAAGAAAAGCATAGCCAGCGGAATTAGCAATTACATCGCTAGGCGATGCGCCCCAAGCAGCCGAAAACCCATCTAATATTTCAACTGAAGTAAGGAAAATAAAACCGGTGGCTCCTCCTAATAATATTGATTTTTTACTGGTATATCCGCAGTTTTTCAATATTTTTATTTGCATATATCCTAAATAATAGGCCGAACCAAAATGACCAATTTTATCCATTTGATTCCACTCTGCATCATCATCAAAAAATTGAAAGGCTTCTCTTTCATAATTAGCATACCATAATTGGTTTAAGCCGATCATAGTAGCGGAGTATGCCACTAATTCAGCGGCTAAAATGTTTTTAAACTTCTTTTTATTAATTGCAGTAGTAATAGAATCTGATGTTTGTGAAATTGCACTTTGAGGAAAATAAATAAAACACAGCAACAAAATGAATAGCGTATTTTTAAAAAAAAGCATTTGCAGGTTCATCTTTATTTTGTAGTTTTTTTCTTCAAATGTAAAAACATTTTTCAATTATGGTAATCATGAAATTGTTAAAATTTACTTTTGGCACAAATATTGAAAAGTGGATTTTGTCGAATAATTATAAAAATCTTTTTTATTCGTAATAAGTTTTATTAATTGCACACTAAATTTAAAAAAAAATCATGAAAAAACTAGTTTATGTATTTGCAGCTTTCTTAGTAATAGCAGCAGTATCTTGTAAATCGAAAAAAGGAACTTTAACTACTAAAGATAAAGATTCAGGTATGGAAGTTTTAAACTTACCTTGCGATGAATTTAGAACCTCAACTGAACAAGCTTTTAGATCTACTCAATCTCAAAAAAGCTCTGACTTATCTCTTTCAAGAGAAAAAGCTTTAGTAGTTGCAAAGCAAAGATTAGCTGGTTTGATTCAAACTAAAATTACTTCTGTAACTGATAGATATGTAGACGAATATCAAACAAATGCTGGTTTAGAAATGAAAGGTAAATTTAACAATTTAACCCGTGAAATTATTAGCCAACAATTAAATGATGTGAAAATTCTTTGCGAAAAAACAGTGCCTGGAAAAGATGGAACTTACACTACTTACGTAGCAGTAGAAATGAACAAAGATGCATTGAAAGTAGCCATGGAAAATAAACTTTCTGACAAAGCTAAAGTAGCTGTTGACTACGATAAAATGAAGTTTGAACAAATATATAACCAAGAAATGAAAAAATTAGACGAAAATAAATAGTCAAATTATATATTTATAAATAAAGCGATTGTGTAAACAGTCGCTTTTTTTATGCAATAAATCTTTATTATTGCTCAATTATTATGGCAGGAAATTCGTTCGGAAATATTTTTAAAATAAGCACTTTTGGCGAAAGTCATGGCAATGCTTTAGGTGTTGTAATTGATGGAATGTTGCCAAATATTTTATTTGATTTTGATTTAGTTCAAAATGACTTAAATAAGCGCAAACCAGGTCAATCGAAAATTACTACAGAACGAAATGAAGACGAAAGTTTTGAGGTATTGAGTGGACTTTTTGAAGGAAAAACAACGGGTGCTCCACTAACTTTAATTGTTAAAAACAAAAATCAAAATCCGGCAGATTACGATCATTTAAAAAATGTATTTCGTCCCTCACATGCCGATTATACCTACGAACAAAAATACGGATTTAGAGATTATAGAGGTGGTGGACGTCAATCGGCCCGCGAGACAGTGGCAAGGGTTTTAGCAGGTTCAGTAGCTAAAATGGTTTTAAACAATATTGGAATTTCTATACATGCTTTTGTATCACAAATTCATAACATCAAATTAGAAAAAAACATTGAACAGATTGATTTTTCTGAAATTGAAAACAATATCGTTCGTTGTCCTGATGATGAAACAGCCAACAAAATGATTGCATTAATTGAACAAGTAAAGGCTGAAGGCGATTCAGTTGGAGGCATCATTACTTGTGTTTGTAAAGGTGTTCCGGTTGGTTTTGGCGAGCCTGTTTTTAATAAATTACATGCAGAATTGGGAAGGGCTATTTTAAGTATCAATGCATGCAAAGGATTTGAAATTGGTAGCGGTTTTGACTGTGTAACCATGAAAGGAAGCGAACATAATGATGTGTTTGAAATCAATAATGAAAAACAGATTGCAACGCACACCAATCATAGCGGTGGCATTCAAGGGGGAATTAGCAATGGAATGGACATTGTTTTTAAAGCTGCTTTTAAACCTGTTTCTACCATAAAGCAAAATCAAAATACCTTAAATACTTCTTTCGAAAACATTGAATTTAAAGCCGAAGGGCGACATGATCCTTGCGTAGTTCCAAGAGCAGTTCCAATTGTAGAAGCTATGACCGCTATTGTTTTACTTGATTATTATTTATTGAACAAAGTTTACAATTAAATTTGAAACCTCTAATTATTTACTAAACACCTAAACACTTAAAAACTTAAACACTCCAATACCTAAACACTTAATTTATTTTACATAAGTAATACAAAGGTTTATTTAAATTTTCCCGAAAATGGACTTTATTTGTAGCCTTAAATAGTTATAAATGAAGAAAGTTTTTAGTTTAGTAGTTATATTGTTTTCCCTTCAAAGTTTTGCCCAATCTGTAATACCTTGTTTTACCGATGAATTATATGTTAAAGCCGTTCGTGAAAATCCACTTTTAAAAATAGAAGAAGACCGTGGCAATCAAATTGCCCGGGAATATGCCAGTAAATTTAGTTTAGCAAAAAAAGGAACTGTAATTTATATTCCAGTAGTTTTCCATATCATTCATAAAAGCTCGTCAGAGAATATTACTCAAGCACAAATCAATGATTGTATTCGTGTTTTAAATGAAGATTTTAGAAAAAAAGCTGGAACCAATGGTGGTACAAGTACTGATACCAAATCGGTAGATGCCGAAATAGAATTCAGATTGGCACAAATTGATCCAAGTGGAAATCCAACTGATGGGGTCAATAGAATTAATAATGCAACTGAAACAAATGACGGAACTGATAATACTAAAAAATTAAGTTATTGGGACAGCAACAAATATTTTAATATTTGGGTAGTAAATGTAATAAATAGCTCAAGTGCTCCTGCTGGTTCTATCATACTTGGATATGCTCAATTTCCTACTTCTCGAAATTCGAGACCAACTACAGATGGAATTATTGTAAGAGCCGATCAAATTGGAAATATTGGATTGGGTCAAACTGGTCAAGCTGGAAGAACAGTTACACACGAAGCAGGACATTGGTGTGGTTTATACCATCCGTTTCAAGGTGGTTGTGTAGGTGGAACTTCAACTAATTGTTCATCTCAAGGCGACCAAGTTTGCGATACTCCTCCAGTCGCTGTTTCTACAAGTGGTTGTCCTACTAATCAAAATTCTTGTTCTAACGATGTTCCAAATTTACCCGATAACGTAAAAAATTATATGGATTATGCCGATGGAACTTGCATGAATATGTATAGTGCTGGCCAATCTGTAAGAATGAAAAGTTTAATGAGTACTTATAGAGCTAATATTTATTCTACTGCTAATATAAGTGCTGCTGGTATCAATGCCGATGGAACTTATAAGCCATTAACTTCAGCTATTATTAAAGCGCCAGTTTTAATTGATTTTAACGAACAGGTTAATCGTTTTGAAATTGAAAATTTTATGAATCCTAACACTGGCTGGAAATCCAATAACCAAGTTGGTTATAACGATAATACAAGCATGCGTTTTAATGCTTACGATAACGGAGCTAACAGTATTTTGAATACCCGTGATGAATTTCATACAAGTAATATTGACATTACCGATTTAACCAAACCAATATTAACCTTTCAAATTGCACATGCAAAAAGGGTAAGTGGTTCAAGTGAACAAATAAATATGTTTGTTTCTAATAATTACGGAAGAACGGAAGTTTTAGCAAAAGTTTTTACAGTATCGGATATGGAAACAGCTCCTGCAAAAAGTGATTCAGCTTTTGTACCTAATAGTTCTCAATGGAAACAATTAAGTTTAGACCTGACTGATTATAAAACTTATAATAATTTCAGGGTTCGTTTTGAATTACAAGCTCGCAGAGGGAACAATACTTATATTGATAATATTCAAATCGGTGAGTTTACAAATGCTATAAATGATGCAAAAAATGAAATTAAAATTTCAATCAATCCAAATCCTACTAATGGAATTTCAAACTTAGTATTTACCAATTTTTCTAAATCAAATATCAACATAAATTTATTTGACATGACGGGTAAATTAGTAAAAAATATTTCAAACGATAACTATTCAGCTGGTGAACATCATATTGAATTAAATTCAACGGAATTGGCAAAAGGAATTTATATTATAAAATTACAACAAAACGAACAAACATATACCAGTAAGTGGATGGTGAATTAATTGGCAATTGGCAATAATTAATCAATTGGCAAAAGATAATATAAAGAAAATGAGGGAATCGCTTTGGCTTTTTCCTCTTTTTTTTTCTGAAAATTACCAAAAAGATAAAGTTAAAAGTTTTGTATTCAATATGTATATTTTTTCATCAATTCATCAATACAACAATTCAACAATCAAATAAATAGGTAATAAATATCCTTGTTCAATAACTAAAATTGTAATTAATTGCAGCATGAACAAACGTGTGATACTTTTGATATTGGATGGTTGGGGACAAGGAACTAAATACCCGGGCAATGCCATTGAATTAGCCAATACTCCTAATTTTGATAACTTAATTAAAAATAATCCGCATAGTTTGTTACATACCTGTGGCGAATGGGTTGGATTGCCCAACGGGCAAATGGGTAACAGCGAAGTTGGTCATAT
>JBIILW010000165.1:0-5008 GCA_044338265.1 Bacteroidia bacterium
GTTAAAAAATAAATTCTTTCATTAGTTGTGGTGACCCGATGAGAGATAGAATGAAGCCCCAAATGGGGCTTTTTCTATTTATAATGATTGGTGAATTTGATAATTGTAAAAAGTTTATCATGGCTAATTTTTCATCGTTTTTTTCAATATTTCAGCAACCCAAGCAGGAGCTAATTTACAGTCATGAAGTATATTTTCTGGTTTTTCATTAGTAAGATGTTTAGTTATTTTTTCTTTTTCTGTATCGCTTACTTTATCTTTACCAATGGTTTTTAAAGCTTGTATTACCAAGCCACTTATGTCCCCTTTTGTACTTAAATTTTTGGGTGTAGTTTTCTTAAATTTGATGGTTTGTTTTCCAATTTTAACTATGCGAGCTGCACCATCAGTTAAATAAACAGCGTTTATAGGAACTTGGGTGCTTAAACCTAATATATTGAGTGCTTGAACACCTGTAGCTACTATTCTTGCTCTATCTCTTTTTGCAATTGCTTTCGCAACATCATTAATATTTGGTAGCACCGTGCCTATTAAAGGATTTTGTTTTGGAATTACATATATTCCTTGAGCTAATCTGACTGTTTGCTTACTTTCGGTTAAACGCTGCAATGCTTTCCGGATTGTTGCATTTTCGGCTATGACATCAAACTGTTCAATAAAAAACAGAGTACTTTGTTTGCTTTTTTTTATTTCAGCAAACACTTGTTGTTCAATATTTTTATGAGGTTTTTCCATTTATTCTCGTCACAAATTTAGTAAATATTTGTGACGAGAAAGTAAATTTTATTATTTCAATTATTCAAAATGTTGCTTGATATTTTTTTCATTGCTAAAAAAGCGTATGCAAAAGACTAAGTAAATGTTTCTATAATATATACAACGAAATAAAATATTACTGAAGTTCGAGTACTATTTTAAAAAGAAACTATTTGGCTTAATCAATCTCAATTAGCAGAATTATTTGATAAAGATAGAACAGTATTTTCAAAACACATCCGTAATAATTTCAATGAAGGTGAATTAGTTAAAAAAGTGGTATGTGCAAAATTTGCACATACCAATCAACATGAAGTTTTTAAAGTAAATTTCAAGAATCAATGAGTAAATATTTTAACTTCGAAGTAATTATTTCAGTTGGATATTGAGTAAATTCAAATAAGTCTACACAATTTAGAATTTATGCAAAACATCAATTAAAAGATTATTTTTGTGAATATAGAATTTCAGCATAATGGTAAACCAAATAGAAATATACATAGGAAGTGATAACCAAACTCAAATTGAAGTTCAATTTGAAAATGAAACTGCATGGCTTACACTCAATCAAATTTCTGTTTTATTCAATAGAGACAAATCGGTTATTTCAAGGCACTTGAAAAAAATTTTCGATAGCAATGAATTGAATTTCGAGGCAACTGTTGCAAAAAATGCAACGGTTCAAAATGAAGCTGGACGAGAAGTAACAAGAGATATTGAATATTACAATTTAGATGCTATCATTTCTGTTGGCTACCGTGTAAACTCCAAACAGGGAACGCAATTTCGTCAATGGGCAACACAAAGATTAAAAGATTATTTGGTAAAAGGCTATGCCATTAATGAACAAAAACTACAAGCATCGCATGAGCAGTTAAACACTTTAAAGCAAAGCATTCATTTACTTGAAAATGTATTAAGAAATACAACACTAAATTCAAATGAAGCCATTGGTTTATTGAAAGTAGTAACCGAGTATGCCCAAGCCTTGGAATTGCTCGATCAATACGATCATCAACGATTAGTAATACCTGAAACTATTAACGAAAAGCTTCATAAAATAACATATGAAGAGGCTATTGCTCAAATATTTGTATGGAGAGAAAAACAAAATGCAGGAAAGCTTTTTGGAAATGAAAAAGATAAATCATTTAGCAGTTCATTAGAAACGATTTATCAAACCTTTGATGGTATAGATTTATATCCTAGTATAAATGAAAAAGCAGCAAATCTTTTATATTTTATTGTAAAAAACCATTCCTTCTCAGACGGCAACAAACGAATAGCAGCGGGATTGTATATTTATTTTTTAGATAAAAATAAGAAATTATATCATAGTGATGGCAGTAAAATAATAGCTGATAATACCTTGGTAGCAATTACCATTATGATTGCAGAAAGTAAAACAGAAGAAAAAGATACGATGATTAAATTGATTGTAAATTTAATGATAGCTAATTAAAAAATATCTGCATTTGGAAAGTACAAAAATAGAATGAAGTCCCAAATGTTTTTTTTTCTATTTATAATTATTGGTGAATTTGGGTAATTCAAATAGGTGATTCTTCTCGGTTGAAACAATACCATGTTTTAAAATCCTCTAATTTCTTTCTTACTTTTTCCTTAGATGAAAAAGTAAGCAATTCTGCCTAGCAGGACAAAACAATGCTTCGACAAGCTCAGCAACCACACTTCGACAATAGACCGAAGCTATCCAGCCATAAGGCCTTAAACAATGCCCGCTTCCGATGCATCGGTATGTCAGTCCAACACTCGCTAAACAACTGGCCATTGGAATTATTTTGAAAGGAAATGGATTGTTAATTTTTAAAAAAGTGAAGACGTTTTAGCTTTTATAATTCTAACTTTTACACAATATAATATATAAATGCACAGCAGAATATAATATGTAAATGCACAACATTAAAATTTAAGAAGTGAATATTTATGGATTGATAGATCTTGGAATTGTAGATTAAATTTCAAGTAAATGAATTACAAAGTAAGAAAAGAGCCCCTGATGGGCTTTTTCTATTTAAGGACCTTGTACATGATCACTTTTTTAGCTTCTTTGATGAGTTGAATTTGTTTCAAAGTATTTGCTAAATGTTGGTCAAAAGTATTGAGCAAAACAATGGCATTTTGAAATTCATTTGGCTTTAAATTGGCTTTTTCGCTGGCTTCAGCAATGATGTTGATGACATCTTGTATGCGAATAAAAGAAATGACAGAACCTGTTAAAAATGGTCTGAAAAATTGACCTTGCCATAATCCGTAAGCGAGCCAGTAATAAAAATCAGCTTCTTGTTCAGTTTTTGCCACGAGTACAAAACAATTTGGACAAGGAGCTTTGAGTGGTTTTCCGGCATTAGCACCTTTAGATAAAATGAATAAATGCGGAGTTGTGTAATTGTTGCCAATCTTGTGGCATTTGATGTTTGGTTTAAGCATAATCTGGGTTAAAAAATTTATGCTTCGCTTCGCACCTTATATTTTTAAAAGAGAAAGAAAAAAAACCAGAAAAAAAAAGAAAAAGAAAGCCGACACTTAGGGAGGCGGAGGTAAAAACCAAAAGGAAGCGGAATAAAGGAAAGCCTTGTGCGGTTGACTGTGTTTATGCCGAACACTTTTGGATTTTAATTGTGGAGTGGGTTGTGGGAGCCGCCCTATTTTTGCTGTCTTTTTTATTTTTTTGTTAACGAAATGCTAATTAGGAAGAGTATTTTGAGGATGCTAAAATCAAAGAAGATTTTCAATCGAAATGGGAGTCAAATGGATGATAAAACCTAAGATAAATTCAATTGGTAATCGAAGGAGGATGCTAAACGTGCGGTGGGAAAAAGCAAGGGTGCATACTGAATGAACTGCAGCATTTTTAGGGGAAACTGAATGGAGCAATAATTAGGCTATTGGAGTATTGCAAGGGTGTAAAGTTTGCAAACATTGCAGTTATGCAAATTAGAAAAGATGATAGCCGAAATTGCGTAATGAAAGTTTTGGTTTGGAATGCAGCAGGGCAAAAGTAGGCACTGTTGCTGTGCATTGCTGTGGAGGGTAAATGAAATGTAACGGTTAATGGAGTGAGGATTGCGTAGAGTAACGAAGCACCCGAAACGAAATGAAAGTGAAATGAAATTTACCTTCCAAAAGCAAAAGGTTTTTGAGGTATTTTTGAAGGTAAGTGTAATAAATTGTGAAATTAGAAACAATTGTTTAAATATTAATACAAGTAATTACCATTAACTAAAGAAATTTTAAAATATCCAATTCAATTTTATGTTTTCATTTTTTTGAAAAACTTCAATTTTTTCAATTAATGATTTCCTATGTGCGGCACCAATAGTAAATATGGCCCTTTCAAAATTTGTAGATTGACAATAATTATAAATATTTTTAAGCATTTGAATTTCCCTTTTTTCAATATTCTCCTTCCAAGATTGAAAAACTAGAATTAGTTTTTCATCGTTTAATTTCTGTAAACCATTCTCTATTGCGTCAAAGATTTTATTATTCATATAACTATGTTCAATGCTATTGAGATATTTGAATCCAACTTTTTCGATTAGAATTCTATTTCGGTCTGTGAAATTTCTATAATTAAATCCATTGATGTCTATTTGGCCTTCTATTCTTCCATATATTTTTTTAAGCTGTTCGAAAAAAGTATGTGAGGGTACATCATCAGAATCTACAGGCACTTGAACTATTTTATATTTTTTAATATATTCATTTATTGTATTTGATTCTAAATTACTTTCACTTTTAGTGACATAATATTTGTCAAAAAAACTGGGAGGTATCTCTTCAAATATTATTTCAGGATTTATGTTTTCGATGATTTGATACAACTCTTTTGAGTTACATTTACCTAACTCTTGATGTCTTGTACAAACCAAGTTAATACTATTCATAATTTTAAATTTTAAGCACAGAAATATGTTTGATGTTGTTTTATTAGTAGGTAAAACAAGTATTTTTTTCAGATTATCAAAAATAAAAAAAATTACAATAAGGCAACTAAATTTAAAACTTATTCTTCAAATGCATAAAGTACTTCGGCAGGTAAAACAGCCTTGAGCGTGCGGTGGGAAAATGGGATGCAAGGAAATTGCAGCCCATGTGTCGCGAGCCTACTGCGAGTGGAGCTGAGGCGGGAGGCAGAGATGGCGTGAAGCGCCCTGACGACCTGTGTATCACACAAGGGTTTGGCGTAAATTTTTGCATTTGGGTAGGTGAGTTGGCTTATGCAAAA
>JBIILW010000166.1:0-5000 GCA_044338265.1 Bacteroidia bacterium
CCTGATGCTTCGGGTGGTATGACCAATACTTTTTCATATAAAGGTTTTGATTTAAGTGTATTGGTAAACTTTGTTCTTGGAGGAAATATATACGAATCATCGGCAAAACGCCAATTAGGAGTTGTAACCGATTGGAACATGAGAACTGATTTGTTTGACAGATGGCAAAAACCTGGCGATAATGCACAATATGCTCGTTTAACTTTAAATGAAGCAAACTATGGTTCTAATACAGTTTGGATTAACACCACACAGTTTTTACACGATGCAACTTTTGCACGATTACGCAACATAACTTTGGCTTATAATTTACAGCCAAATGCAATAAAAAAATTAAAGAAAGTTCGCTCTGTTCGTTTAGCAATTATTGCTACAAATATTTTTACTTTAACAAAATATTCAGGATTAGATCCTGAAATTGCTCGTGATTTTGAAAATGCAACGGATAGAAACATGAGTCCTAATATTACTTATTTAACTCCACCACAAGAACGTACTTATTCGTTTCAAATAAATGTAGGATTTTAATTAAAGGAGGAAATTGAAAATGAAAAAAATAAATAAAATAACAATTATAGCAAGCTTATTGATAATAGGATTTAGTTCTTGTACAAGTTGGACAGAAATTAAACCTGAAGGATTATTACTAGAAGATGAAGCCGTAAAAAGTGGACAGGATGTAGTAAGAATAGTAAATTCTACTTACGATGCTTTGGCCAATAGGTTAAATGGTACAGCTCAAATTTATAACGATTTATTAGGTGATGAATTAGCTGATTTTAATATAAATGGCGATAGAAAAGAAATGTATACTAGAGGTGTAATTCCTTTCAATAGTTCTTCTAACGATAATTTTAAAGGTATTTATCGTTGTATATTTCGTGCAAATACATGCTTAGATTATATTCAAAAATACGACAATGACTCTTTCTTTAATAAAAGTATTTTAGAAGGTGAAATTAAGTTTATTCGTGCATTGTCACATTTTGAAATAGCAAAATTATATGCACATCCAAAAGGAACTTCAACATTAGTAGATGCAAATGGTGCTCAATTAGGAATTCCAATTAGAAAAATTGTAACCATTGCTCCAGTATTAAGAAGTAGCATTAATGGAACATATGAAGCCATTGAAAATGATTTGTTAGACGCTATAGCTTTGTTGCCAATTGCTCATCCATTAAATACAGTAAAAAAAGCCCATGCCGATAAAAATGCTGCTAAAGCATTATTGGCTAAAGTGTATTTTCAAAGTAACCAATATCAAAAAGCAATTGATGTTTTAAATGATTTGCTAAGCAATAGTAGCTTAGTATTAAGCGATAGTTTGAATCATTTTGACAATAAAAGTTTTAATAAAGAATATTTGTTCCAATTTGTAAGCACAGGAACTGGCGACAATAGAGCTGCAGGATATACAGGAAATTATAGAAGTGACAACGTTGCAATTCCAAATATGCAAATTTCTTCATTGGCATATAATTATATGATTCAAGATACCACTGATAAACGAATCAATTTAATAAAAGTAATTAATAAAGGAAAACCAGATGAAGTATACGGTTCTGCTAAATACAATTACGACTATTTTGATGTGCCTTATTTATTGTTAACCGATATGTATTTAATGCGTGCAGAAGCATTGGCAATCACCAACCAAAACCTTTCAATTGCAGCTTCCGATGTAAATAAAATCATTACTCGTTCTTATAACAATGCAACTGCCAAAATATTGTCAGGTTCTGAATTAGCCGAAGTAATTAAATTTAGAGTAAGAGAAGAAAGACGCAGAGAGTTTTTATTGGAAGGCGATAGAATTCAAACTTTTAAACGAGTAGGTGCAAACGGGGAAATTCAAACACCTAATACCATGAGAAACGCTGCATTTAATTGCAATGGACTTATATTTTCGTATCCACAAACAGAAGTAACTATAGGTTTTTCTCAAAATCCTTTACAAACTTGTAACTAATTATAAATATAAAAATGAAAATCATTAATCAAGCCAAAGGCATGAAAGCAATAATCATAGCATACCTTTTAATAAGTGTAATTGCTTGCAAAAAAGAAATAAAAGACATTGGTGCTCCTTCTAGTAAAATAGATGGAATTACTGCCCGTTGGGAATTAAAAAGATGTAGCATGGTGGATGAACTTTCACTCATAAAAGAAACGACCTCAATGGGCGATTTTTTCACAGTGAAAAATAGGAATAAAACGCAACCAAACATTACGTTTACTTACGCCAATAATATTGGAAATTATACCGTTGATACTACAAATGTATTGATCAACTTTTTTCAAGCTCCAACCGGAAAATGGAGTTTTGATAACAATGATTTTCCTACATTGGTAACATTTATTCCCAATGGAGGAATAGCATTTAGCTTGCCCTTAGGTGCTTCAATCAGAACTGTTGATTCAGTTTTAAAGTTTCGCAAACCAGTTTATTGTGGAACTGAATTAAAGTTTTCATACGTGTTAGAATTTGAAAGAAAATAAATTATAAAGGAGAAAAATCAATGAAAAGAATAATCACATTATTAATTACCTTTAGTTTATTAAGCGCTAAAGTATTTGGACAAGCAAGTTGGATAGTTCCCGAAAATCCAGACGTGACAAAACCCATCAGAATTTATGTAGATTTAACTAAAACTACGAATACAAGTTGTAAAGATAGTACGGGTCCATTTTATATCTGGACTTGGAATCCAAAAGAACATCCACTAGGACATCCTTTTGTAAATGGAACAGGTGAAAAATCTTGGCAAAACTCCAATGAATCTTTAAAAATGACAAATGATGCTACTAAAGGTCCTTTGGTTTGGTATTACGAAATGACACCAACAGAATTTTATGAGGTTCCAGCTGCAGACGTTTATAAAAAAGGAATTTCTCTTTTAGTGAAAACCAAAAATGGTGGCGGTTATGGTACTCCTGATGTTAAAACTGAAGATTTGACTTTTACCATTGAACCTCCCAAAACTGATAGGGGTTCAATGTATGCCACCCCAAGTGCAATGATTCAAAATGAAATTGTAAATTTAATTTACGATAACCAAAAAGAAATCAATCCTGGCATGCAAAATTTGGTAAATGAGGAACTTTACATGTTAGTTACTGCCACAATTAAAGATTCTGTTACTGGCGTAATACGCACTTTTGCTCCTGCTACTTTTTTAAATGTAAGTCAAAATGCCGATTTGAAATTGGTATTTGATGGCAGTGGAAAATACAGATTATCGTTTTTACCTAATAAATTATTCAATATTACTTCACCAAACGACTTGGTAACTCAAGTAGAATTAGTTGTTTATAAGAAATTATATACTGGTCCTGCTGATAGAAGCGATGGACAACCAAAAATAAAATTTAGCTGTCAATAATTACTGAAATAAATTAAACAATTAAAAATGCAACTTCCAAAAAGAAGTTGCATTTTTGTTTTCAAAATATTTGAGAATTTGAAAAATTATATCATAAAAAATAAATGGTTTATTGGAAGCTATTTTACTGTTTTAATGCTTGCATCATTTTTGCATTTATATACTAGCAGTGAATCAGTAAGCCTATATGTAAATTCCATCCACAATCCATTCTT
Source organism: Bacteroidia bacterium (assembly GCA_044338265.1). GTDB lineage: Bacteria > Bacteroidota > Bacteroidia > UKL13-3 > UKL13-3 > JAAFJM01. The sequence goes on from JBIILW010000166.1 coordinate 3,602, forward strand.
TGATGTTTTTTTTAAATACATAACTCATTTTGGAGAAGGTTGGTTTGCCGTTCCCGCTTCTTTATTTTTGTTGTATAAAAACCGTAAATGGGGAATTGCTGCAATTACAATTAGTATTTCAAGTGCATTAATTACCCAATTTAACAAGCATTTTGTATTTGAAAATGCTCACAGACCAGCATTGGTTTTAAAAGATTTTAAACTAAACTTTGTTGATGGAGTTGAAATATTAAATTACCATAGCTTTCCATCTGGTCATACCACATTTGCTTTTGCTATTTTTACTTGTTTTGCATTTATTTACCATAAGCCACTTCAACAAATTTTCTTTCTGTTTTGTGCTTTATTAGTTGCCTTCTCACGCATTTATTTACTCCAACATTTTTTACGCGATACCATTGTTGGATCTATGATTGGTTTTGTATGTGCTTTCGTTTTATTTTACTTATTAATTTCAAAAAAGAAGGCGTTAAAACAGAAAGTATTTAGCTTTTAAAAACTTCAATCTTTTATTTTTTTTAAATATATTTTATTGTCAATCAGTAAAATAAATCTAATTTATAAATTAAAAACATTAGTTTGCAATTATATAAACATAAATATGCAAACAAAAACCCCATTAAAATTACTCGCTATTTCAACTTTATTATTATTATTAAATTTTCAAAAGTTGAATGCCCAAACAGATTCATCCAAACATGTATCTTTTTCATTTTTACCAATTATCATCAGCGATCCTTTTGTGGGTTTGGGTTATGGAGTGCTAACCAATGTAAATTATGTTTTGGGATCTAAGGAAACCACTCGTTTTAGTAATACACAAGCGTATATTTTAAAAACTACAAATGGACAATTTGCTGCTCAATTAAATCATCAAATATTTTTGAAAGATGAAAAATGGATTGTTCAAGGAAAACTTCAATATTTGGATTGGCCCGAAAATGTATATGGATTAGGAGCAAATACCATTGAGGAAAACAGTAAAGAATTGGTTTCTTATAAGGCATTGGATTTTGAAGAACGTGTTTTATATAAATTAAAAAAATATCATTTTTTTGGAGTGCAATATAAATTATACAGTGCAAGTGATGTTAAATCGGACAGTGGAATAACAAAAATTTATAGCAATGGTGCCATTGGATATAATGATTTCACAGCTTCTGGTTTAGGAGTACATTATATTTACGATAGTAGAGACAATGTTCAAAATGCTTTTAAAGGAAAATACATAGAATTAGCTATAAACCCATACGCACAATTCATGGGAAGCACTCAAAATTGGACGAATTTACGTTTAGATGCTAGAACATATTACCAATTTAAAACCACTAGACCCATGGTTATAGCAAATCGTTTTATAGCCGAACAAGCCATTGGCGATGCACCTTATATGATTATG
>JBIILW010000167.1:0-4965 GCA_044338265.1 Bacteroidia bacterium
TAATTTGCAAAACTAAAAGTATGTTTGCTATGCAACCAACCGTGGTTTGCATCGCCACGAGAATCAGCTTTGTGTAATATTGTATTTGTCATAATTTTTGAAAGAAATTAGTTGAATTCAAACCGAAAAGTGTAGAAGTTTTATTATTTTTTTACTTCAAACAACTCTTCTTTGCTTACTTTTTTAAGTTTATCGCCATGTTTTAACGTTTTGGAAACGGTGGCATACGGCCCACTAATTACTTCATCACCTTTGGCCAAACCACTGGTAATTACTATTAATTTATCGTCTTGAATTCCGGTCACTATTTTGCGAATAGCAGCAGTATTATTATTGTTTACAAACACCACTTCTACTTCATCTTTTGAATCAGCATTTGCGGCCGTTTCTTTTTTGTCAGGAGTAGTTGCAGTATCCAAATCACTAGGCTGCCTAACAGTTACGGCTTCTATTGGAATGGCCAATACTTGTTGGGCTACTTCTGTTTGAATTTCTACACTGGCACTCATTCCCGGGCGAAAAACAGCTTTTCGTTTTCCAAATTTTGCAGTTAAATCGGCATAACTGCTTCTTAAAATTTTTATTTTAACCACAAAATTTGTTACCTGATCGCTGGTACTGGCATTGGTAGCACTGGCGCTATTGGCTATTTCCGACACTAAACCTTTAAATTTTCTAGTTCCGTAAGCATCTACTTCTATTAAAACGGTATCTCTTAATCCTACCTTTATAATGTCGTTTTCGTTTACATCCACGCTTACTTCCATGGCATTTAAATTTGCGATGCGCATCATTTCAGTTCCTGCCATTTGCGATGTACCAACCACGCGTTCCCCTTTTTCTACTTTTAAACTTGAAACTATTCCGCTTACAGGAGCAAATATTTCGGTTCTGGTCAAATTCTTTTTGCTTTCTTTTAAGCTTGCTTCAAAACTTTTTACAGTAAAATCAGCACCAATAACATTTTGTTTGATGGCATCAACTTCGGCTTTAGCGTTTTTATAACTAGAAGTGGCAGTTTCTATTTCGGCTTCACTGATTAACTTTTGATCTGCCATTTTCTTAGATCTATTGTATTGCTTTTCTATTTCTGTAAATCGGGCTTCAGCTTGTGTAAGTCGGGCTTTGCTGGTAGCAGAATTTGCTTTTGCATTACTTAAAGAAGCACTGCTTCTATCCAATGCCGATGCATATAATTCTGGATCTATTCGGGCTAATAACTGACCAACAGTTACCGAGTCGCCTTCTTTTACGTATAATTCTCTGATCTCGCCACTTACATCCGAACTAATTTTTACTTCCGTTTCTGGTTGAATTTTCCCATTGGCACTTACTGTTTCTATTACCGTTTTAATTTCGGCTACAGCCATGCTAACCCTGGTTTCGTCTTTGCCACCAAACCAGCCTTTTTTCTTTCCAACTACTGCTATAACTATTAATATTACAACTGCTACACCAAGCCAAATGAATAGTTTATTGTTTAATTTTTTCATGAATTATTTATTTTTAAAAAACCGCTGGTTTTCATACCAATGATGGGCGAAAATTACATTTATTTTATTATAATATTTATAAGCTAAATACTATTTTTATAAACGGTACAAATTGTTAGAATTTAAAAGGATTTTAGAAGGTGTAGAAATAATTTTCTACTTAAAAATTTTGCGTAAAACGTACTTCAAAATGAATTTGATGGAGATGCAATAATGAAAATGGTGGAATTTTGAAAAGTAAAAATAAATAACAACTAATAATTAATCCCAAGGACTTTTGGGCTTTTCCTCATCCCAGGGACTTGTATTGCTGTTGTTATTATTTGAATTAGAATTATCAATATAAATTTCAATTTTTTTATCGTATTCCCAACTAAAGAACCAAATTGGATAAAAATAAACAAAACCGACAAGAAATTTTAGAGCGTTAAATTCTCTCGAAACTTTTTCTTTAGCAATAACCTTACCTTTGGTGTCTTTTATTTCAATCAATTTTTTTTGAGGCAACCCACACCTTGGTATTTTTATATCGCTATTGGTCATTCCCTTGTATTGATTATCAATAAAAACTGAATATGGACGACTGTTACCAGTTACTTTAATCAACGAAGTACCGCAGGAAGAAAGTAAAATTAAAAGTACAGAAAAATAAATAAGTTTTGCTTTCATTATCTTCTAAATAATATTTCCAAACGAACTAAAACACCATGTGGCAAACCATAGTTTTTATTAGTACTTTGATTTATATCTTTTACCTCATCAAAACCTAACAAATAATTTGCTGAAACACGTAAAGAAACAGTAGATGTTCTGTTAAAAATATAGCCCCCACCTGCTAATGCCATTAAACCATAACCTGCAGCAGTTGTATAACCAATATTTGCATCAGAAACAGCTGTTCTTGAAAAAGCTATTCCACCACCATAAAATGGGGTATTTCCTTTTGTATAAATAGGTTTTTCCATCTCTATTGATAGACTATATACATCTCTAATATTGCTGAAATTCCAAGCTGTTTTAATATCAAAAATAAAATTACTTGCATCAAAACTCCAAGCCAAACTTAAACCCGGCAAGGGAGAAGAGGCTAACTTATCACCTAATAATGCCATTCCACTTAACCCAATTCCAAAGTTATTATTGCTTTCTTTTTTCTTCAATTGTTGTGTTTCTTGGTTGGTAACAGAATAAATATCGTCTGCTGTAGTCGCCTTATTTTCTGTTCCTATATTTTGACCAATTCTTTGTAAAATAGGGTCTAAATCATCTGGACTCATGGCTTTTAATTGGTCGAACCAAACTTTTTTACCAGTTTCAGTTTCAAATAAATTGATGTTTACAATTACATTTTCACCTAATCGATTTAAAGAACCAATGATATAATACATGGCTTTTATTTCTCTTGCCTTTGCAATGATGGATGCGTTTTGATCGTTATAACTAATAGAAGAATCGTTTGCATCTTGCATAATTACTTGGTATTTATTTGCACTTTCAATGTAATTTTTAAGTAATCGAGTACTAGAATATTGAAAATCTTTTTTCAAATTTATGGTCTCCAATAGCGGGAGATAAACATTTGTTTGCTGTGCATTGATATTAAAAAAACAAAGTAATGATAAGCTCAACAAAAGCGTGAATCTTAAAGTATTTTTACACATGATTTTATATATTTAAAAAAAACAAATATATAACTAATTTTGGTATAAAAATATAATATTATCTTAAAAAAATACCCAGCACAATAGAATTAAATTAAAAAATTATTGAAATAATTAGGTTTATAAATTTTTGTTTATAAATTTGTTTGACAAAATAAAAAAACATGAAAAAAATAATAACAAAATCAATTTTAATTTTTACTTTTTACTTAAGCAGTAATGTAGCTTTTTCACAAGATGTAATTACAAAGAAAACAAGTGAAGACATTCAAGCTAAAGTAATTGAAGTAAATACTACTGAAATTAAGTACAAAAAATTTGACAACCAAACTGGACCAACATTTATAATACTTAAAACAGATGTTTTAATGATTCGATATGAGAATGGTTCAAAAGATATTTTTAATGAAACAGCACCGGTTAAAACGGCGCCTGTAGAAACAGAAAATTATTTTTTAAAAGGACAGAAAGATGCAGCAATTTATTATAGAGGTTATAAAGGTGCTGGAACTGTTACATTATTAACTGGTTTAATATTATCACCTTTGGTTGGGCTCATACCCGCTTTAGCTTGTTCATTAACACCACCTCAGACACAAAATTTAAATTATCCAAATGAAAAACTATTCAGTAATGCTGATTATCAAAATGGCTATACACAAAAAGCTAAAAAAATAAAGTCGAATAAAGTTTGGTCAAACTTGGGAATTGCTTTCGGAGTAAATTTAATCATAATATTAACCCTTCCAAAATAAAACAATATCACTAAACAATATTTTCTGGAAGTTGGCATCTAAATTTTTCATTCTTTTTTTATTTTTAGGAAGTTTTTAAGAACAAAAAATTATTTAAATAATTAGGTTTATACATTCATATAAAAAACAAATAAAAAAACATGAAACTAACTAGCTTTATTCTATTACTAACAATGATGGTTCTGTTTAACCAAGATTGTATAGGACAAACAGACACTTTAAATACTGTTAAATACCGCACATCTAAAATATACCAAATTAAGACCACTAATGGTAAAATTTTAATTGGAACTATTCTTGAAGACAATGAAAATGGGATTTTACTTTTAACACTCGAAAAAAAAGATAAAATACGTATTCCTAAATACGATATTGAATCAATGGAAGAAATTGACCAAAAAAGAATATTGAATGGTGACTTATTAAAAGGTGAAAGCATCTTTGCTACAAGGTATGCTGTTACTACTAATGGCTTAGCCATGAAGAAGGGGGATGCTTATTTTCATACCTTATATTTTTTACTTTATGATGTGGAGTATGCCGTAACTGATCATATTAGCATTGGAGCGGTGACTACTTTTTTGGGTTCACCTTTTTTATTCAATGTTAAATATGCTACAGAATTATCAAGCGATTTACATTTAGGTGCGGGAATTATAGCTGGGCCTTTGTGGTTATTTGAACCTAGTTCAGGAGGTATAATTATTCCTTACACATCACTTACTTTTGGAGATAGACGTAACAATTTGACTTTTACAGCGGGATATCCATCAGTTACTTCAGGCAATAATTCGACTGGTCAATTACTATTTTCTGTAGGCGCAATGACGGGTATTTCTAAATCATCATTTTTTGTGTTTGATTCATTTATATTCAATGTAGCAGATTTAAATGCATTCTTTTTAATGCCCGGAATAAGGATTGAAAGTCCAAAAAATTCAAGTGCTTGGACCTTTCATATAGGTGCGGTAGGTGTAAATGATAAAATAGCTCCTCTTCCTATTCCTGTTCTCACCTATGCTCATGCCTTTAACTAAAATTATTTAAAAAATTATA
>JBIILW010000169.1:0-4927 GCA_044338265.1 Bacteroidia bacterium
GTTTCATATCCTAATAGTCTTATTTCTATAGATTGATTTCCTGATTTTACTTTCATAATTTCAAAAAAACCAAGCGAGTCGCTATTAGTTGCCATTTTACTATTAGCAACAATGATTAAAGCACCAACTATTGGTTGCTTACTATCCTTGTCAATAATTCTGCCCTTGATGCTACCAAAATCTGTTTGTTGGCCATACAAGGATTGAGCAATGAATGTTAAATAAATTATTGAAATTACACGAAATTTTTGAAGCATTTTTTTTGCAAAAATAGTAACGCCAAGCTTAAAAATTATTGACAATTAGCAACAATTCGGGCATTTCGTTTTTGTCGGCAATAAGTTTCTTTTGAAATACCAAGGTATGAAGCGATAAGTTTGTCGGAAACCTGAATTAGAAAATTGGGTTTATATTGATATAGCCACTCAATTCTATCAAGTGAATTTAAAGCACTAAAAGCAGCAATTCTTTCAATAGATTCTTTGTATTTACCTTCTATAATTGTTATATAGGCCTCTCCAAATTTTGGTACATTTTTCATTAGTTTTTCAAAAGAATCACGGTTGATTTTATAAACAATCGTAGCATTGGGTGCTTTAGCATTTAGCAGAGAGGGTACTTTGTTTTTAAAACTTTCTAAATCTGTAAACCAACAGTCTTTGAGAACCAAGTCTATTGTTTTCTCCATACCTTTTTTGTTCACTTGTAAAACTTGAATTAAGCCACTTTCAATAAAATAGATAGAACGGCAAACTTCACCTTCTGTGAATAAAACTTCATTCCTCTTCAAATTTACTTTTACAAAATGGCTTAAAACGTCATCCAAATATTCTGGATTCTTTCCAACCATTTTTACTATTTCATTTATTAGCGAATTCATGTTGTTGACGATTTAAAGTTCAGGGATGTAATGCTACTTTAATGTGAAAGTTTCAACAAATAAAAATATATAAATTGCATATTTATTTAGAAAAAAATTATAATCTTTTAGCGATGCCTTCGCTCAAAGCGAAAGCATCGGTTTGTATTAATTAAATCCTATCGATTTTCTTGCTTCAGGAACAATGGTATCAATTTTAAATTCTATAACATCGTCCAAAACCAATTCAAAAATCATTTCTGAAGATCGTTCAGCTGCAGGAATTTTTGCTAATCGTAAGTGTTGATTTTTAATGGCTTCTTCTACCACTTTTCTAATACTTCTTGCATTTCCAAAAAATTTATTCCTGGTATTATACATCGATTCGCTGAAAGCTTTTAGGTGATTTGACGCTTCTTCAGTTGGTTTAATGGCATTGTTGGCCAGCATTTTTATAGCTATTTCATGTAATTGCGCAGCATCATAATCTTCAAACTGCATTTCTCTGTCGAACCTACTGTTTAAACCGGGATTGCTTTCCAAAAAGCGCTTCATGTTATCAGTGTAGCCGGCTACAATTACAATCATATCACCTCTGACATCTTCCATTTTTTTCAAAATAGTTTCCACCGCTTCTTTGCCAAAATCATTTTCACCACCTTCACTCAAAGCATAAGCTTCGTCAATAAACAAAACACCACCCATAGCTTTATTTAAAACTGCGTTGGTTTTTAATGCAGTTTGACCCACAAATCCACCTACTAAATCTTGTCTATCACACTCTACCAAATTACCTCTTTCTAAAATTCCTAGCGCTTTATAAATTTGTGCTAGAATTCGCGCCACAGTGGTTTTACCTGTTCCCGGATTTCCAGTAAAAACTGTATGTAACGAAAATGATTGACGAACATCTTTGCCTATTTCTCTGTAAAAACGAACTAATTTTACCAATTCATCTATTTCATTTTTTACCTTTTCTAATCCTATTAAACTATGTAAAACTTGAAGCGATGATGACAATAATTCTTCGTCTATTGGAATATCAGTAATTGATTTATGTTTTATACCAAATACTTTTTCAATGTCTACCGTTTCTATTGTACTTAATATATCGTTACTTAATTCACTAGGGTTTGGCGATTGCATTAATCGCAAGCCCATGTTCATTTTACATTCGTCAATTAAGTTATTTACATAACGCGCATTTCCAAACATTCTGTCCCTGTCTCTATATCCGTCAATTAGTTTTTTGAACATTAATTCCTTTGAAAATTCATTGAATTTGATGCCTCTTTTTTGAGTTGAATATTCTGCAATTAAAAGTAATTCTTTAGGCAAATAATCTGGGAAATCGTAAAACATTTGAAACCTACTTTTCATTCCAGGATTACTTTCTAAAAAGTTATTCATTTCATCGGGATAGCCTGCGGCAATAATTGCTATATCGCCATCACCATCGCTCATTTCTTTCAGTAAAATTTCAATGGCTTCTTTACCAAAATCCTTGCTGTCATCGTTTTTGCGAGCCAAAGCATAAGCCTCATCTATGAATAAAATTCCCCCTTTTGCACGTTTGATAATTTCTTTAGTTTTTGGTGCCGTTTGACCAATGTATTCCGCTACTAAATCACTTCTATCGGCTTCTATTACATGCCCTTTACTTAACAAACCAAGCTGTAAATAAATTTTACCAAGCATTTTGGCAACAGTAGTTTTTCCCGTTCCTGGATTACCTGTAAAAATCGCGTGTAAGTTTATTTTTTCAGAATCATCAAAGCCTTTTTCTTTCCTTATTTTTAAAAAATTTAAATAAGTGGTGTATTCTTTTATTTTCTTTTTAATTGAATCAAGCCCAATTAAATGATCAAGCTCCTGCATAATATTTTCAATATTTTCGGGAGCGGGTTCAGCTTCAATAATCTTAATATTTGGTTTGGTTTTAGTTTTTATTTCCTTTACTTTTTGTTCCACTAAAAATTCGTTTCCTACGTCAAACAAAATGCTAGCTACCAATTGATCCATAAAAATAACCTCAATGGTATAATAATCTAAACCCCAAGTTCCTTTTAAATCATTTCCCCAACCAATGCTACATTCAAACGATGGTTCAATTGGATCTACAAAAAATAGTTTTTCAACCGAACCTTTTAATTGACCCGAACGGGTTTTAAAATTAAATATTAATTCACAAGGCCATTTTTCTTCCCCTTTTACCAAGTTTTCCGCCACCATTTCAAGCCAAACATACCTTGTTTCTTTGGTGTCAAAAGCACTTAAATAATTACGTTCTTCTTTTGGAATATTGGTTTCAGTTGCTTCGTAAAGTTTATTGGTTTTTATATTAAAATAGGGGTTTTCGGTTTCTGTAACAACGCCTAAGTCTAAAATATAAAATGCTTTTTCCGCTATAAAAACTCCATCTACCCAAGCCTCCCAACGGTAACTTCCTTTTTTCCAAAAAGTACCAGAACTTTTTACGCCCCAACCTTCTCTTATGTATACAATGTTTTCGTCTTTTTTTATCGTTCTATCAGCAGTAAGCGTGCAAATTTCTGAACTATCGTCTAGCTTTACACACTTTAAATTTATTTTTACATCCCATTCTTTTTCATCAAATAATTTATTGAAAAACGAAAGTTCACAATAAATAAAAGTGCATTCAGAAAGGTCATAAACTTGCCTGTATTTTTTTTCGTTATTCGCTAACCATTCAGTACTACCAAATATTTTTAAGTCGCGATATTTGTAATTGATTACTTTATCTTTTGCCATGACTAAAGTTTATTTTTTGCTAATTAACGAACAATTTTACTGCATATTATTATTGAAAAACCATTAAATATTAATTTTACAAGATTGTTAGTATAACTAACTAATATTCAAAGCGTTTTTTATTTGTTAAGTATATCATATAAAAACATTTAAAAAATTATTTTATAAAAATGAAATAAAAGTTTTGTTGTTTGCTCTAGAATGCTACATTTGCACTCCCTTTTAAAAAGCAATTGGTGAGATGGGTGAGCGGCTGAAACCACCGGTTTGCTAAACCGACATACGCGTCAAAGTGTATCGAGAGTTCGAATCTCTCTCTCACCGCACAAATTTTTTATAGGGCGAGTAGCAATGCTTAGTTCAAAAATTTAGCACTTTTGAAAAACTTGCAAACGGGGTGTAGCGTAGCCTGGTATCGCGCCACATTTGGGATGTGGAGGTCGTAGGTTCGAATCCTGCCACCCCGACTTTTAGTATTAAGAAGCTCTTGATTTTCAAGGGCTTTTTTGTTTAAAAAAACAATAAATGTGGAGGTCGTATCATCACGCATGGCGTGACGTGACTGCCACCCCGATCCTGCTAAAGCAGGACTCAAGTTCAAAGAACTTGTTTTTTTTTATTTAAAAAAATAGTTAATGTGGAGGTCGTATCACGCGGGGCGTGACTGCCACCCCGACTTTTAGTATTAAGAAGCTCTTGATTTTCAAGGGCTTTTTTGTTTAAAAAAACAATAAATGTGGAGGTCGTATCATCACGCATGGCGTGACGTGACTGCCACCCCGATCTTTAAAACTATGATTTATCTTTAATAAATAAATATTTCATGAAGTATTTTGTTTACATTATTTTTAGTTTAAAGCTGAACAAATATTATACTGGTTTTACAGAAAATTTGGAGATAAGGATAACTCAACATAATTCAGGTATTAGTACTTTTACATCAAAAGGAATTCCTTGGGAATTGATTTATTTTTTTGAAGTAAATTCAATTAATGATGCTCGGATTTTGGAAAAGGAAATTAAAGGCCGTGGTGCAAAAAGATTTTTACAAGACAAAAAGATTATTTAAATGTGGAGGTCGTATCACGCGAGGCGTGACTGCCACCCCGATCCTGCTAAAGCAGGACTTAACAGTAATGTTAGGCTTTTTTTATGTTTAAAAATCCTTAAACATGATGTATTATCACTTATGGTTAAGCTGTAAATAAAAAAAGCCCAAGTCTTTTAAACTTAGGCTTTTTAGTATAATTTTTTAAATAATTTTATTTAAAGGCATGAGCATAGGTGAGAACAGGA